>JAUWEO010000160.1 GCA_030608245.1 Candidatus Latescibacterota bacterium | reverse complement strand
TGGGGAAACAGAATATCTCTGGGAGGGCCTTTTGCAGGGCAGCGGCTCCAGCCGGGTTGTGGGACACATCCAAGACGGTCAGAGGATTTCGGGCCACCGTCTGCAGCCGCCCTGGCCAGTTTACCGATAAAAGTCCCCGGCGTATCTGCTCTTCTCCAATCCCAAAACCCCTCTGCCGGAGAATCTCGGCTGCCCTGATGGCAAGCACAGCGTTGTCAAGCTGATGTCTGCCCACCAGAGGTGTCTGAAGCCTCTGGTAGCAGCCATCCGCAGAGCCGTAGGAGAAGATTGTCCCCTGTGGGGATAGACACTCTCCTTTCCACTTTACTTCGTCTTCCACCCAATGGAACCCGGCCTGTTTGGCCCGGGAGAATTCGCTGATCACCCCTAAGGCTTCAGGGGCCATCTGGCCACAGAGCACCTCCCCTTTTTCTTTCACAATCGCCGCTTTCTCCTGTGCTATCTCTGAGATATTGTGGCCCAGGTACTGGCAGTGTTCCAGAGAGATATTGGTGATCACTGACAGAAGCGGGGTTACCACATTGGTGGCATCCAGCCTGCCGCCCATTCCGGTTTCCAGTACGGTAACATCCACCTTCTGGACGGCGAAATACCACATCGCCATAGCGGTGACAGTCTCAAAGAAGGTGCACTTGAACTCCTGGACTCTAGGCTTCATCAGCCGGACAAACTCCACCACTTGGTCCGTGCCGATCTGTTGGCCCGAGACCTGGATGCGCTCTGTAAACCTAAACAGATGAGGGGAAGTAAAAAGTCCGGTCTTGTAGCCTGCCTGGCGGAGAATCGACTCGATCTGAGCAGCAGTAGAGCCCTTGCCGTTGGTGCCAGCGATGTGGACGAAATCCATCCCCTGCTGAGGATTGCCGAGTTCTGCCAGCAAAGTGGTTATCTTCTTTAATCCCAGCTTAATGCCGAACTTCTGTAGGTCGTAGAGGAAAAGGAGAGCTTGTTGATAGGTGAGCATCTATGTGAGCAGTTCAATCAGGTTGGTGAGGGTAGCCTTGAGGTCCCTGCGGTGGATAACCATATCTAAGAAGCCGTGTTCAAGCACAGTTTCTGCCGGCTGAAAACCAGGAGGCATCTCCTCGCCAGTGGTTTCTTTGGTTACCCGGGGGCCGCTGAAGCGGATCAGGGTTTTGGGTTCGGCTATTGTGATATCCCCTAGGGAGGCGAAACTTGCCAGCACCCCCGCAGTGCAGGGGTTGACCAAAACCGAAATGTAGGGTAATCCCTGCTGGGAGAGGCGAAACAGATTGGCCGAGGTCTTGGCCATCTGCATCAGCGACAGGGCGCTTTCCTGCATCCGAGCACCGCCAGAGGTAGAAACTATAACCAGAGGAAGCCTGTTCTCTATGGCAGTATTTATCAGCCTGACCACCTTCTCGCCCACTACCGAACCCATGCTTCCCCCGATAAAACTGAAATCCATCACTGCCAAGGCCAGCGAGTGCCCGTTTATCTTCCCCACACCGGTCAGGATAGCCGAATTGTGCCCGGTCCTCTTCACATATTCTTTGAATCGATCTGTATATCGCTTAACATCTTTAAAGTTGAGAGGATCTACTGAAGTCATTTCTGCATTTATCACCTGGAAACTGCCCTCATCGGCCAATATGTTGATGTACTCTTTACTGCTGGTGCGAAAGTGGTAGTCGCATTTAGGACAGACTCGCAGGTCTTTTTCCAACTCTTTCTGGTATAGGAGCTCTTCACAGCCATCGCATTTTATCCATACCCCATCGGGAAGCCCCTTCTTCTTTCTGGTTCCGAACCCCGATTTCATCCTCTCGAACCAGTTCATTTCCCCTTGCCTCCTATACTATGCTTAATTATCCTTGGAAAACTGACGCCGTAGTGTAGGGGATTTGTCTCCCGAAAGCACAGAGTGTACGCCCCATAAAGGAGCTACACTACGATTTTTGCCTGTCGTAGGTTGCTGTAGGCAGTCGATTCTTGACCTTCACGGCGACAAAAGCAGCCATGGCTGCTTTTGCCACATCAACGGGCACAAATATCAGGCATCCGACCAGAAGGGCGTTTTGGAAAGAGCACGACTTTCCTGTTATCAGATTTAAATTGAGGTAAAGGTAAACTACCCCGAATAGATAAATGAGGGGCAAGCCAGCGAGTATTTTCAGGAATGTGCTCCGAAAGTGAAGTACCGGGGTCTTTTGAGTCAAAGCCCCAATGACATAGGCGGCAAGTACAAAACCGACTATGTATCCGAAGCTGGGCATAAAGATACTGCCGGGTCCGGCCGCGCCTCCAGCGAAGACGGGCAAGCCCGCCAATCCCAGACCCAGATAGACAAGCTGGCTCAAAGCCCCCAGACGGGCCCCTAAAAGAGCACCTGCCAGAAAGACAAACAGCACCTCCAGGGTGAAGGGGATATAGGGAAGAGGAATTCTGATAAATGCCCCTACAGCCGTTAGTCCGGCCATCAACCCCACTGAGGCCACCATCCGTGCCGCAGATGTCAACTATTCCCTCCGGGTGTGCCTTATCACACTGATTTCGACACTATTTTACTCATTGTTCCAAAATTCCTGTCTATCGTACCGCTCACCAGTAACCGATTTCTCTTTGTACCTTCTCGGACAGAAGGGCGGCAAAATCTCCCCGGAGCTGAATAGGCTTTAGTCTCCTCAAGATGGCAGTAATGGCCTCGAGTTTCTTCAGCCTCTCCGTACAAGAGGGACAACAGGCCAGATGCTCCTCTACTTTATCTCTCTGTTCTCTCTCCAGTTCTCCCTCTAAGTAGCGGGAGAGATATCTTTCCAGGCGCTTGCAGTCCATCATTTACCTTATCTGATCTATGATCTGCTCCAGTCTCTTTTGCAGTTGAAGTCTGCCTCGATTGACCCTTGATTTAACTGTTCCCACTGGACATCCAACAATCTGAGCGATCTGCTCGTAGGACATCGCCTCGATATCCCGAAGGATCACAGCTTCTCGGTATTTTGCCGGCAAACTGCCGATGGCCTCCTGGATGTTCCTCTCTGTAGCTTTTTTCTCGGCAATTTGATTGGGTCCTAAGGATTGGTCGGCAATCTTCTCGGCGATATCTTGGCGGGCTTCCTTGCTGATGGGGACTAACTGCCATCTTTTTCTGTGGCGAAGTTCGCTCTTGGCAAGGTTGCCAGCTATAGTGAATATCCAGGTGGAAAGATTAGCTGTGGGGCAGTATTGTTCTCTCTTTCGATATACCCTCAGGAAGGTTTCCTGGACAATATCTTGAGCTGTCTCCCTGTCCCCGGTGAACCGATAGACAAAATTTAGCAGCCGGCCCTGATAACGGTTCACAATTTCGTTGAATGCCGTTGTATCTCCTTTGGTGAACTCCAAAAAAAGCTCCGTATCCGAAGCGGCAGAGCCAGATTTAAGGTCTGACATCGCCCTCCTGTGGATTTAGACCAACCTGCCCTGTGCGTAGTTTTACACCCTACAGGGCCAGTTGACCCCATACCGGTAACCTTCTCAAATGCAAAAGTGGCATGCCACTCTACTAAAAAGGTAAACTCCTAAGCTAAAAGCTAACCAGATTCTTTCCAAAAGTCAACAAGTTTTTCCCGATACGTACCTTGCCCTGGGTCTGCTCTCGACATCTGAACCGAAAAACATGTAACAATAGGCGTAAGCCCCTTACTAGAAAATCGCAGGGACATAGCACCGCTGCGGAATTAACTCATAACCGCTTCTCTCATTACGTCCACGGGTGCCTTTCTTCCCGTCCAGATCTCCAGTGACTTTGCCCCCTGGTAGACCAGCATATTCAAACCATTGAGACTCCTTGCCCCCCGGGAGCGAGCCAATCTCATAAGCCTTGTCTCTTCAGGGTTATAAATGGTGTCGTACACCACCAACCGGGGATGGAAGGCAGAGGGATCCTCAATGGGAGAGCAGTCCACATCGGGGTACATTCCCACTGGAGTGGCGTTAATCACCAGGCCCGCCCCGTGGGCAGTCTCACACCCTCCGGGACCAGCCTCTCTCAGTTCATCTCGAACGGTTTCCCCATCCAGTTCCTTACCCGCGATTTCGGTTTTCTCTTTGGCCATCTTTTCCATTTCTGCGGCCAATCTCTCTGCTTTCCAGATGGTTCGGTTCAAGATCGTAATATGCTTGACATCGGTGACGGTAGTCAGAGCATAGACAATCCCCCTGGCGGCGCCTCCAGCACCCACCACCACTACTTTCTCCGGTAGGTTCTCTAAGCCTGCACCGAATCGGAGTGCCGCTAAGATGCCTTCCACATCAGTGTTGTACCCCGATAGCCTTCCCTCTTCGTTTAAAATAGTATTCACTGCCCCGATGGCTGAGGCCTCAGGAGAGACCCAATCCAGAAATCTCATCACTGCCTGTTTGTGGGGCACAGTGACATTGAGTCCTCTGATACCAAACCCCCGCATTCCCTCTATGGCCTTCTCTAAACTCTCTGGAGTCACCTGAAAGGGCAGGTAACACCAGTTTATTCCCCAGGTCTGAATGGCTGCATTATGCATTCGGGGGGAGAGTGAGTGAGCAATAGGATAGCCGATTACCCCCACAATTGTGGTACTGCCATCAATTTCCATCCTCAGTCCCTAAGCAGCATTGTCAAAAGACCAAACACCCCGTAAAATGTTGTTTTTTGACAAGGTTTTTGCTT
>JAUWEO010000022.1 GCA_030608245.1 Candidatus Latescibacterota bacterium | reverse complement strand
GTGTCCAATGCCAGCCCCACAGGGCTGGCCGTTTTCAGGCTTTCTTCGATGGCAGGAAAAAGGCGGGCGGTCTTCCCCAGGTCGGCAAGCAACCGCTCCTGGGGATTTTCAAATCTCCGCTTCAAAAAAGTGAGAATGCCAGAACGGGTCTGCCAGACCTTCTCGGCGGGAACCAGCAGACTCCGGTCGTCGTTGGCCTGAAGGTGAAAGCTGACCCACCAGGTTTCGCGTCTCCTCCGGCTTTTTGCAGTGAATAGGTCTTCTGTTTCTGGAGGTTCAAGCCTGAAGCAGGTGCGGAATGGAGCTGTTCTGTCCGCGGGTTGGACCTGTCGGAGCCAGGTTTTTATCTCTTTGGAGAAGGTGGTTGCTTCTTTGGCGGGCGCGTGAATGGCTGGGTCATCGGAACAGAGGGCTTTCAGCCACAATTCCGGCAGGGGAAGAACCTTAGGTGGGCGGCCCGGACGCAGGGGAAGGATTGTTGCTGAAGAGAGGCATCCTCGAACAAAGGTATCTACAGTTCGGTGGAGAAAGTCTAAAACAAGCTCTGGGGGCGAACCTGTTTCCTCCTCTTCCGGGGGGATAAAAGCCCTGCAGATCGGAGGCATTGCCCCGGAGAGCAGTTGTAGTTTTTCGGCTCCCTCTTCATTGAGCACTACCTCCCAGACGGCTCTGGAATGTGTGCTTTTGCCAGCTCTATTCTCCTGGATGCTGGGCAAAAAATGCTGTTTGGTGATCAGCTCAAGTGAGAATTTGGCGACCTCGGCCCAGAAACGAAGAGAGGCACCAAATGCGATTCCATGAGGAGGTCTGTTTGGCAGTGAGAGTAGAAAGTCCTGGGCAATAGCTGGGTGGAGGATCAGAGTAGTTACCTTCCACTGGACTAATCCGGCCGTCTTCTCCTGACCACCTTCGTCGTCTCGAATCAATTCAGGAGAGGGCAAGGGTCCGTTTGAAGCAGATGGCAGCAGTACGGTCACAACTCCCGATTCTGCGTCTTGTGCAATCAAACTTCCTGAAACTTTGCCGATTGCTTCTCTCAGAGATTCGTTCTTTAGCGAGAATGGGTGGGGCCTAAGCGGGGGGCTCTTGGGCTGACGTCCTCTTCGTTTTCGAACCGTGGCAGGCAGATCAGAAGATTCAGCCCATAGATGAAGCTGAGTACTGTCCCAGATGGCATGTAAGGCTAACATAGGCTTGATAGTTTAATAACCACAAACTACTAAGAATGCGCGTCTTGCGGAGAAAGTCACTGCTGGAGTATCAGAGTGAGTCTACAAGATGACCCTCCCCGTCTTTTGGTTTTTTCCCTCTTCGTTACCGGTTCCTCGCTCGGTTCTCTTTCTGTTTTGGTTATCTTGATGGGCACTATCTGCGTCCCTTCACATTGAAAGCCAAGTTTTCCCACCCACCAGCAAAGATGAAAACCCACATCCAGAAGTTCCGCACTGGAGATGGGGGATTGAAATGTCTCGGTTTTAGGCAGTAGGATAGTGAATAGATCGGAATTTGTCCACTCACGGGAGACAAGATCAGCTTCAGGGATTAGTCTAACAAACCTGAGTGCTCCACCCAGCTCGATGTTGGGGGAGAAATTATACCGGGGCTCAATTCCATATTGTTCTATTCTAAGAGAACCTTCGCCTCTCAGAGACCAGCTTTTACCATCAAAGAGAGAGACAAAACTGGAGACGAATGGCCAGCTATCCAATCTGGCTTTGCCCGATTCAACTCTCCAAATGCCTCTTAGATATGTTCCCCGGAACGACATTTTGGAAATCGGCTGCCACCAGGAAACTAGGCAGAATTTCCTCCAGCGACTGTCCAGTTGTGAGTTGGAAAACTCGTGCCCCTCGAATCTGCCCAGCTCACTCCCTCTCCCTTGTCCCCAAAGTATCGAACCGGTCATTTCCCAGTTTTCCAAAGGAAAGAGAGCGAAATGGATTCCTGCATTCCATCCATCTGCAGATAAACGGTTGACATAACCGCTGCTTTGATCACTTGGTCCCAGGTGGAATCTGTCTGCAGCAAACCCTAATCTTCCCCATCGGCTCAAGGGACCGCCAAGATTGACCTTCCAGTCACTGATGTCGAATTCGGTAGCCAGATCGAGGGCGTCTTTCTTCCAATAGGCTTTCAGCAGATTGCTCTGGAAGTCTTGAATTGCCTGCAGACTCACTGTCCACCCTGAAAACAGTTTGCTGCTGATGTGCAGTGCCCTATTCAAATGGGAGGGATCGGAGTCACCCAACTGCCCTCCAATCCCTCCCATTATCCACAGCCAACTGGCAAATCTACGGTCATAGGCCACAGACCAATATCGCCGTCGGTGGGAGAGTTTTATGTGGCCCTTTCCCTTTTCCACTGGGGTTGTGGAGAAAAACCTGGTCTCCTCCCCTTCTATTTGAAGTGTTCCAGCTGTCCCATTGGTTCCCAAGGGAAGAACCCTAAGGGCTCTGAGCTTCCAAAAGGAGATGGTGGTATTTCCCTCAGTGTCTTCCGAGCGATACACATCCTCGAATTCTCCGGAGAAAAGCAGGAAATTCCCCGCTTCAGCAGACAGTGCTGTCTGTAAGGGAGTAAAACCGTCCCCTCGTTTCCACCCGGTTTCCTGGCCCAGAATCTGGTAGTCCGTTGTCCATAATTCCCGGCAAAGACCAAGGGGACTGGCAGAACAGAGGTTGCTAAGGAGCAAAAACAAGCAGAATAGGGAGAGAAAGCCCGCTGTTTTAACCCCACCATTCCGGTTCTTGCCAGTAACTGATCCCATATTGGGAGATCTCCCCTATCTGTATAGTGACATCTCCATCTATCCATACCCAGATGGTCTCGGTGTTTGTCCAGTGGGGAGTTTGCACAGTAACCTGGAGCATCAGCTCTCTGTGGCCCGGAAATGGGCCTCCAGGAATTTCTCTGGATTCACCCGGTCCAATAGTTATTGGTTGATCGACCAAGCTCTTCTGTCTGGCTCTTGCCACACTGGATTCAATGCTCAGAGAGAAAGGAGTTTCATTGGAGACAAATGCCCTTTCCCAGGGCAGCGCGGTCGAGGGGGTCGATATCCACAGGAATCATCTCCCTGGTTATGCCGAAGAAGGCCAGAAAGGCCTGGTTTGTGGCAAAATCAGGGAAGAGCCCGCCGAAGGTGGGGTCGGGTAACACAAAGGGCGGATCGTTCTCACCCAACTTGTTTCCCGCCGCATCAGTGAGAGCGAAATCATCGTAGATTTCGGCGTTCTCAAAATTCTCTGGATACCATTCGTGATAGGGCAACAGGCCCTTGAGGTTCTGAACCGGGCTTATGAAAGAGGCCGATAGGTTCACAGTAAGCCACTCTGGTTGGCCGTCGCCGTTGAAGTCGACATCGACCTGTACCGGACCGCTCAGTATCTCTCTGAGCTTGCTCAGGGCCTTCTCTACGCTGTCCACACCCTGGAGGAACTGGGGCACATCCGACTCCCCAGTGAGGTCCACCTCGCTGTCTAAGTCCTCAAGGTGCTGTTGCTTAATGATATCATCATCCTGAGGGTCGGTCTCCTCTCGGATGAAACCCACTGCATCCTCCAGTCTCAGTATTGCGGTCAGCAGGTTCTGCCCGGCGGCGGGCAACTTATCTGATGCTTTGAGGGTGAGGAAAGGCGAGTGTCTGTCCAGTCGCTTAAGCTGTCGAAGAATCTCAGCATCAGAGGAGTCCTGTAGGAAGTCGTAACTGCCGTTGTCGTCGAAGTCTAAATTATAAGCAGTGGCAATCATAAGAAATGCTCTAAGCACATTTATCGAAGCGTCTAAAACATAGACTTCCCCCAGGTCCACTTCCAGAGAATCTCCCTGTTCATCTTCAGGAAATTCCAGCGTTAACATGAATTGGAAATCCGGGTCTTGTTCCACTATTTCCAACCGTGCCAAGGCGTAATCCAACTCCGGGATGAAGTGTTGTTCAATAACTCTCTGGATGTCGCTCACCCTCAGCACCTCTTGGGCACTTTTGGCAACTCCACGCGAGGTTCTCTCCTGGATGCTGGTTTTGGCCATCCGATAAACGAGCTTCGGTGTCAGACCAATTCGTCTGACATTGGGGGCTATGCCTATTCCGAAACCTAGAGCGCTTGGCTCTTCTTCTCCCATGAAACTCTGAAGGCTGTCCATTACTGCCAGAATCTCCTCATTTTGCAGCAGCATCAAAATTGCAGTCATGGCTGCCCCAAACTGGGCCTGGGTATTAGACGGGTCAAGTTCGATAGCCTCTCTGTAGAGCCTGTCGGCTTCGCTGAAGTCCACCTCCCCAGGACTAAACTCCCCCATATCTTGTGCCTGGCCTAAGGAAGAGGTGAAAGCTTCAAGGGCCTGTCCAGCTTTTGTCTTGGACTCCTCAGGGAAAATGGTAGGACCGGTTGGCTCCTGCTTTCCGCAGCCAGACATGAACAGAATTGCCCCCAGGCCGATGACTCCCAGAAAAAACCGAAATGTCTTCATGCTCTCTCCTTTCTGGTTAATTCGTTAGATACTTGCCGGTAATTCTCTCACTTTGAAACAGTGAAATGCTGTTCAATTCACCTCCTTTCTATATAAGACCTCATGGCATTAGATCCGTTAGGCATCTGCGCCTTGATTAGAACGAATCTACCTATGTAAATGTCTCAAGAATAAGATAAGATAACAATATCTAAAGTTCTTGTCAAGCAAATAGTTTAAGTTGCAAAGAAACAAGAGGAAATCTTTAAAAGGCCAATTTTCGTTTGACTTGACCCGAGAGATTTAGTATAATAATGTAAATTTGAGAGGAGAAAAACATTGAGAAAGGCGGCTTTCTATTGTGGACTGCTGTTTTTAGGTTGTAGCATTTCTTTGGTAGAGCAACCAAGCGCTGCAAAAAGGTTGCAGCAGCGGAATAAACCTACCCCGGTCCTTGAAATCTACCAGAAGCTACTGGAAGAAACTCCGGATTCCCTTGAAGCACTTCAGCGCTTGGAGCAACTTCTGCTGCGGTGGCGAAGGGATAACGATCTGGCCTGGCTGGCAGAGGTATTGGTGGACAAAGGAGAACTGGACAAAGCCAGAAAGCTTCTGCAAATTCTCACAGAGAGATTACCCAAACAGGCCGGGACACTCCGGTTCAAGATCGCTGAGATCTACTACTTTCAGGGGAAATTTCAGCAGATGCTCGGTCTGTGCCGGCAGCTGGTAAGGGGCGGAGTGGCAGAGGATTACACAAATGATGCCTTGGAGAAAATGGTTTTCGTCCGGGAGAATTTGAACTCTCCGGAGGCATTAAAGCTTTTCACCACTGCCGAGCTTCTCCTCAGGCAACAGAAATATCACCAAGCTTTGGAACAGATTGAACAATTAAGGACTGAATTCACTGAATCTGCCCTCAGCGACAATTTGCTGCTGTTAGAATCCAGGCTCGGAGAAGAGATGGGGAATCTCCAACTCGCGTTGGAGGTATTAAGAAGGCTTCTATCAGAATACCCCCAGAGTCCCCTCTGCGCAGGAGCACAAAAGAAACTGGGCGAAATGTACCAAGAGAGGCTTCAGGACTATCAGAGTGCAGAAAGGGCATACAGACTCTTTCTGCTCCACTACCCAGAGAGTATACTGGCCAGTGAAGTGCGAGGAAAACTCCAAAGCCTCAGGACCAGAGGAGCAAAACCCCTTCTTTGAATTTAGTCATAGTTGGTGAAGAACCTGACTGCCAACAAGATACGGGTGATACCAACCAAAGATTGATCCGTTTCGTAAAGTTAGATCTCGTTTCCCCTTTGGGGAGGGAAAAAAGAGGAGGGCGAGAAAAACACTTGAAATATCAAGACTTCCACCTTCACCCCAGCCTTCTCCTTTATAGGGAGAGGGAGCATCTTAGACTTTCTACGAGTCTCTCAACCTTTTTCGACATTTGAGCATTATGGAGGAACTATGGCAACTGAAACAGCTGATTTGATGGAGAAGTTGGTTTCGCTTTGTAAACGGCGAGGTTTTATCTTTCAGAGCAGTGAGATCTACGGAGGGTTGGGCAGCTGCTGGGATTACGGTCCCTTGGGTATTGAATTGAAAGACAATATTCAGCAGCTCTGGTGGCAAATAATGGTTAGAGAACACGAGAACATCGTGGGTTTAGATGCCAGTATTCTGATGCACCCTCGGGTGTGGGAGGCCTCGGGCCATGTGGAGAGCTTTGCCGATCTGATGGTAGACTGCAAAAACTGTAAGCAGCGTTTTCGGCCCGATGAACTCTCCTCTGAGGTCTGTCCTGCTTGCGGCGGACCACTTACTCCAGCGCGAAAGTTCAATTTGATGTTCAAGACCCATATGGGGCCTGTGGAGGACGGAGAGAATATAATCTACCTCCGTCCGGAGACCGCCCAGGGGATATATGTGAATTATCTGAATGTAATGCAGGCCTGCCGGTTAAAACTCCCCTTTGGCATCGCTCAAACCGGGAAGGCCTTTCGGAATGAAATCACCCCCAGTAACTTCATCTTCCGCACCCGCGAGTTCGAGCAGATGGAGATGCAGTTTTTCGTCCCCCCGGGTAGCGAAGACGAGTGGATGCAGAACTGGAAAGAGGAACGGTGGGATTTCTACCTTCAATTAGGGCTAAACCCGGAGAAGCTGAGATTCCGTGAGCACGGGCCGGATGAGCTGGTCTTCTATGCTAAGGAAGCCTGGGACATCGAGTACCAGTTTCCCTTCGGTTGGAAGGAGATCGAGGGGATTCACAACCGGACCGACTTCGACTTAGGCCGGCATACACAATACTCGGGTAAAGACCTCTCCTACTTTGATGAGTCAACCCGGCAGCGGTTTGTTCCCTATATTGTTGAGACCTCTGCCGGCCTGACCCGCATCCTACTCACTGTGCTGGTTGACGCCTATGATGAAGAACCTGAACGGGTAGTCCTCCACCTTCACCCTCGCTTAGCTCCGATTAAAGCCGGGGTATTCCCCTTGGTGAGACGGGACGGTATGCCTGAGCGAGCCCAACAGATCTACCAGATGCTTAAGCCTCATTTCGCCGTTTTCTACGACGAGAGCGCCAGCATAGGCAGGCGCTACCGGAGAATGGATGAGGTGGGAACCCCGTTCGGCATCACGGTGGATTCCCAGACTGCCCAGGATGACACTGTAACTATCAGAGACCGTGACACTATGGAACAGACAAGGGTTAAGATCGACGCCCTGAAGGAAGAACTGGAGAGGAGAATAAATGGCTGAACCGGAAAATCTCCAGGACCTTGTCCCCTGGTTGTACGCGGCGGTGATGGCTGGAGGCAAAGGAACGCGCTTCTGGCCGGAGAGTCGCCCGGAACATCCCAAACCACTGCTTAAGATCCTGGGAGAGGAAAGTATGCTTCAGCTCACAGTGAGGCGGACCTCCGGGATTGTGCCTAAACGAAATATATCAGTGGTCACCAACCAGATGTACAGCACCCAGGTCAGAGAGGAGCTGCCGGAGATTCCAAAAGAGAACATAATCGCCGAGCCCGAAGGGAGAGACACCGCCGCCTGTATCGGTCTGGCAGCCATCTATATTAGGAAGATCGACTCCGACGGGGTAATGCTTGTCACTCCGGCTGACCATTTTATCTGCAACCAGGGACGCTTCAGCGATGTAATCCGGGCAGCAGCTGAGGTAGCACGTCTGCAGAACAGATTGGTTACCATTGGAATCCCCCCTACTGGCCCAGAGACTGGATACGGATATATCCACCGGGGAAAACCAACAGGCCAGTGCCGGGGAGAAAAGGTCTACTTGGTGAAAGAATTTGTGGAAAAACCCGATCGACAGCGGGCAGAACAATATCTGACTCAGGGGGACTATCTGTGGAACAGCGGCATATTCCTTTGGAAAGCCTCTGTCATCTTGGAGATGATCAAGGAATATCTGCCTGCGCTGGCCCAAGGGCTGGCCCAGATAGAGAAGGCACTGGATACTGAGCGAGAAGGTCAGGTTATTACGGATGTTTACAAGAGGTTAAAGTCGATTTCTATTGATTATGGCGTGATGGAAAAGGCCGAAGCAGTGGCGGTGCTGGCAGGGGATTTCGGCTGGAGCGATGTGGGCTCCTGGGCTGCCTTGAGTGAGCTTCTGTCTAAAGATGAGAATGGCAATGTGGTGCAGGCTTCCCATCTGGGGATAGAGACCGAGGGCTGTTTTATCCGCTGTCCGGGGAAATTGGTGGCCACCATCGGAGTCAAAGACGTAGTCATTGTGCAGACAGAACAAGCCCTGCTGGTATGTCCCAAGCACCGAACCCAGGAGGTTAAAAAGATCGTGGAGATGCTGGAAGAGCAGAAGGCAAATGAACGGTGTGCTTTCCAAAAACAGATTGACTGAAATGCTGCGCCAGGGACCACCTCTGGTGGAAAAAATGATTGCCCCTGAACTTCAAATCCAGGAAAACGGGATTGAACTTACGGTAAAAGAGGTCTGGAGTTGGCAGGGGAAAGGCAGCATTGGCTTAGAGAACAGAGATAGACAACTCTCCGAATGTACTAGGCTTGGATTTGAAAAGGCCGGTTGGATAGATCTTCCTCCAGGTTCATACAAGGTCGTTTACAACGAGGTGGTAAATCTTCCCAAGGATGTGATTGCCCTGGGCAGGCCTCGTTCTTCCCTTCTGCGCTGTGGAGTCACAGTGGTCTCAGCTGTGTGGGACGCCGGTTATTCAGGCAGAGGGGAGGGCTTGCTGGTGGTGTCCAACCCCAAGGGACTGCGGCTTCAGAAGAATGCCCGAGTTCTACAGCTTCTTTTTTTTCAACTGGATCAACCAGTGGAAACAGGTTACCGAGGTTTTTACCAGCAGAGAGTGTGACTTTCCGCTGTTTTTCATCGGCCTATTCTGATGAGGGCAAGGCAACGACTAACACAAGACTGAACAACTTAAACGCAGCCACCAGCAGGCAGGTCTGAATTATTCCCAACACGGGAACCAAAGCAACTGAGACCGCCAGGGCACCCAACCAGGAACCAAAAAGATCGACACCGTAAAGCATTCCGGCCGTCTGGCCCACCTTACCTTTGCCCCCCAGATACATCTTGTTGGCTAGAGGAAATTCCGAACCCACTAAGAATCCTGAAATAGCACTTAAGATGAGAATCACCCCCGGTACCGCCCGGAACACCAGAGGATGCGCAATCTCAGCGTGACAAAAGATAAGTATCAAGGGCAATAGCAGGGAAAAAGAGAGAATTAGCATCTCGAAATACCCCAAAAGAGATCTCTCCGGCGTGTTCCTGTTCATAATCCTGAGCATTAACAGAGCTCCGGCACTTAGGCCAACCATAAAGGCAGCAGTCAGCAGTGCAATTATATTATAGACATAGCCGTATAGTGACTGAAACGCCAGGATCAGAACCATATTGAAGGCCATACCTGCGAAGCCGGTGGTAGCAACAGCCACGGGGACAGGACAGCTAACTCTGCTCGCTCTGTGACTCAGGAGAATTGCTGCCAGAGCTCCTAAAGGGATCAGAAACATCCACAGCTTCAATCTGTTGAGCAACTCAAAGACCGGTGTGATCCCCGGAGAGAACAGGGAGTTCCAGTAGGAGAGACTGTAGAAAAGACCCGAGGGAAGCAGATCTCTATTGAATCTTATTTTTTCCCCTCCCCCCAAACACTGGAAAAACCAACTTTGCTTTCGAGGGTCGAGTTTATAGCGGAGGTGAAAATCGGTTAAAAGCCTTGTATCCAGGCAACGTTTCTCCAACCTATGACAAAGCACTGCGGCTGTTATATCGCACAGTTCAGGAGAGGCAGAGGCCAGAAACAGATTGAAATCTCCAGGGATTACCTTAATGTTGGGGAAGACCTGTCGGAGGGTTTCGTAAATACACAAATTCAAGTCTCTCAGTTCCTTGTTCATATATACCAGTGAGCCGGGACCTCTCAAGACCAGGATTCCTCCCTTGGTCAGTATGTTACGCGCCGTTCGGAAAAACTCCATCGTGTAAAATCTGTTTAACTGTAAGGTAGAAGGAACAGGGAGGTTGATGAGAATCAGATCATATCTCTGCCCAGTTGTGCGCACCAAGAGTTTGCCATCTACGTATTTGATCTCTGTTCGAGGGTCGCTTAACTCTCGAGTAGTAAGAGGCGTGGGGAACCTCTCCACTGTCTTTATCACCAAGGGGTCTAACTCCGCATAACAGAGGTGTTTGACCGGATGTTTAAGAATTTCAGCCAACACTCCCCCCATTCCTCCCCCGATTATCAACACCTTCTCAGGGGCGAAGTGAGACAAAAGAGCTAAATGGACGAATTCCTCCACGAAGGCTATGTCCGGCACCGGGGTGGTGGAAATGGGAATGCCATCGGAGAGAAAGACAAGCTGCTGCTCTTTTTCCACCACGGCTACATTGCCATAGATTGAATTCTCATATGACTTCAGATTGTAGCCTCTCCACTGCTGCTGAACCGAGTGCCAGTGAATTTTCCCAGCAGACGAAGAGAACAAAAGATAGCTGCCAGCAACTAATAGAGAAATTACAATAGAATAAAACCCACCGTGCAGAAACCTGGCACTGGGAGTTGTTTTCTCTTGGTTCCGTTCTGTTGAAGCCATTACCCAGAGGGCAACAAGAAGACCAAGGAGGCTTACTATCAAGGCTATCTCTACAGAGTTTAAACGAGGAATAAGCAGCCAGGTGAATACAAGTCCTCCTATTCCAGAACCAAGGCCCTCAAGGATATAAACCCGGCCAATATCCCCGGCAGCCCTTTTCGACAGCTCAAAGAAAACCCTGCAACCGAAAGCGAATTGGGCTCCGTGGGCCAAGGCAAGAGGGGCCAAGATGAGAAAAGAACAGTAGAAGATAGGGAGAAGTCCTATGCCCTCGCCGGTGGTTATTCCCAGCAGGTTCTTAATCACGCGGGTGGTATAGACAGCTACAGGAAGATAAAGACAGACAAAAATCTGCAAGCCGATTAATCCTGGCACCTTCTTTTTTATCCTGTCTGCCAATCGTCCTAAAAACCAACTGCCTCCAGCTTCCAGCAGGAGCCAGTTTGCCAGGATAATCCCGATGGAGAGCTCGTTGCCGTAGAAGGTCACCAGCATTTCTCTGATCAGCAGAACCTGTGCCACTACAGCGACAAAGCCCATGAAAAACATTGCAAAAACGAGGCTTTTCTTCAAATCTATGAACTCCTTTTGCTTGGAACCTTTTGCCAATTTCGGGTTTGACTCTCCAAAGATACGAAAGTTTGTACCATATTTCAATAGAAATCCCTTTCCAGGAGGTGATGATCAATGTATGGTGGCGTGATTCTCACTGTTGGGTTAGCGCTTTTCTTTATTGCTGGTGCTTGTCGGCAGGAAGCTTCTCAAGGCAGTTCGGGGGGAGAGATAAAGTTGCCTAAGCCCAGGGATAAAGGTCCTATGTCGGTCGAGGAGGCGCTTTCCCGCCGCAGGTCGGTGCGGGAATATTCTGATCAACCTCTATCTCTCCCGGAGGTATCGCAGATCTTGTGGGCGGCTCAGGGAGTTACTTCCCCTCGGGGTTTCAGAACGGCCCCTTCCGCTGGGGCCACTTACCCGATGGAGCTTTATCTGACAGCATCGCGGGTTACCGGCTTATCCTGCGGACTCTATCACTACCAGCCGGACCGACACAGCCTGAGGCCGGTAGGAAAAAGAGAGCTGAACCGGGAGTTGGCTGAGGCGTCGTTAAGTCAGTCCTGGATTGCTGCAGCTCCGGCAAATCTGGTCATAGCAGCCGTCTGCAAACGTACCACCAGAAAATATGGCCAGCGGGGTATCAGATATGTCTACATGGAGGCAGGTCACATCGCCGAAAACGTCTGCTTGCAGGCCGAAGCACTGGGACTGGGAACCGTGGTTGTCGGAGCCTTCGAGGACGACGCTGTCCAAGAGGCATTGCGAATTCAAGAAGACCCGCTGTATATTATGCCGCTGGGTAGAAGACGGTAAACTGGTGAGTAGTGAACTGGTGATTGGTGACTGGTGAGATTCTGTGGAAAGATTACCCGAATCCTGTCTTCAGACTGCTTTCCTGCTGAAATCCTGTGAGTTTGGAATTTGATCAGAAACGCCGTGAAGCGGGCGCTAAGAGCTTATAGAGTCTTGGCGAGCTTTGCGCCTTCTTTGGGGTCTTTGCGGTTAGACAAGGGATTTGCCAAAAATGGCGTTTGACTACATTACTATCAAAAATATAGTTGAAGAGTTCCGTTCCGAGATACTTGGGACCTATGTGAAAGAGTCCTTGCAGACTGAGAAACACTCTCTTCTGTTAAGGTTTGATGAAGGGCACCATCTGACCATCTGTTGCTCTCCGCACCTGCCGGCTATCTTTCTGTCCTCTTCTCCAGTTCTTTCCCCCAAGCACAGACCCTGGCAGTCCAACAATCTGACTGGTTCAGTAGTGCAAAACATCGAACAGATGGGCACAGACAGGGTCATCCGCTTCCAATTGGAGAAACAAAACCGCGTCGGCACCGCCAGACGAGTCTTTCTAATCGTTGAATTAATAGGAAGAAACAGTAATATCATCCTGGTTGACAAAGATACCGGTCTGATAATCGATGCCCTGCGGCGGGTCACCCACCAGATGAGCAGGTTCCGCCAGATTCTGCCCAAGGTGGCCTATCTTCCTCCTCCCCCTCAGACTCGCTTGAACCCGCAAACGGGTTCCCTCACCGAGTTCAAAGAGATGATCTGCTCACATCCTGACCAGACTGTAGTTCATGTCTTGGTTGGGACTATCGTGGGGATGAGTATGTTGACTGCCCGTGAGATCGCCTTTCGCTCCGGCGTGGACTGGGAAGAGAAGCCTATCTCTCTGAGCAAGGAGAAGCTCGTTGAACTGTGGGAGAATATTTGCTCTCTTTACGGGCAATCCTGGGGCGGAAAAACGTTTATCATCTTTGACGAAAAGAAGAGTCCCGTGGATTTCTGCATATTCAATCCCAGCTGGGTTCTGGCTGAGCAAAAGCTTCGGGTTAGCTCTCTGAGCAAAGCTGTGGAGTATTTCTGCTTCCAAAGGTCAGAAGCCCGA
>JAUWEO010000199.1 GCA_030608245.1 Candidatus Latescibacterota bacterium | reverse complement strand
ACATTGGGGGTGAGCTTGGCAATAAGGGGAAGCGAGGTTACCTTCCGGGTCTCCCCGATCACCTTGGCGGCTGTTTGAGGGGCAGAGCCAAAAAGAAACCCTCCCTGCTTCACATTGGGACAGGAGATGTTTATCTCCAGTCCATCTATCCCCTTGCACCCGTCCAGCCTGCGGACAACCTCCACATATTCAGCTACCGTGCTCCCGGCCACATTCACGATGACGGCCGTGTTAAACTTATGTAGCAGCGGCATCTTCTCTTTGATAAAGGCGTCAACACCCACATTGGCCAGGCCGATGGAGTTGAGCATTCCGGCGGCGGTCTCCACTGTTCTGGGGGGAGGAGTCCCTTTCCGAGGCTTCAAGGTAATGGCCTTAGTAACCAGCCCACCGAGTTTGTTTATATCCACTATGTCTGCATATTCGGTTCCGTATCCGAAAGTGCCGGAGGCAGCGAGGACAGGGTTTTTCAACCTGATGCCGGCGATATTTACCGAAAGATCTGGCCTCATTCGAATATCACCTCCCCGGCAGGGAACACTGGCCCGTCCACGCATACCCTCCGGTAGCCGGAGCGGGTCTTCACCACACAACCCAGACAGGCACCCACACCACAGGCCATACGCTGTTCTAAGCAAATCTGACAGGGGATTTTCTGCTGACCCGCAATCTGGGCAACTTCTTTGAGCATCCCCTCTGGCCCACAGGCGAAAATATGGCAACTTTCCACAGAACGGTCCACCTGTCTTGTCAACAGGTCGGTGACCGGGCCCCGGTGCCCCTTGGAGCCGTCGTCAGTGGCCACCTGCACCGCTACTCCCCAACAGAGAAGCTCACTCTCAGGCAAGATGTACTCTGCTGAAGCTGCCCCGATCAGAAACACTACCTCCATTTTCTTCCGTTTCTCTTTTCTCAAAAGGGTTTCGGCAAGGAAAATCAAGGGAGCGATGCCGATGCCTCCGGCCACAAGGATGAATCGTCCCGCTCGTTTTGGAATAGCGAACCCTCTGCCCAGGGGACCCAGACAGTCCAGTCTCTCTCCGCGGCGCTTTTGAGAGAGCAGTTTCGTTCCCCCGCCCACAACCTGGTACAGGATGCTGACCTCCGCTTCCTCTGGTTTGGTCCGGTGAATGCTGAACGGCCTTCTCAGCAGAGGATCGGGGAGAGGACCGATCCGGAGATGGACGAACTGTCCTGGCTGGGCAGTTTCGGCTACTTGGGGGAGTCCGAGGTTCAACAGGAAGATGTTCGGGGCAACCTCAAGGTTCGATAAGATTTTTCCCTGTTCTTGGGCGATTCTCATCCGGGGTTCCTGGTGGCTTTTCTTTTTCTGTCGTTTCTGGCTCCGCTTTGGTCTCTTTGCCGAGCCCCAGCTTTTCTGAGGCAATCCGGCCTGGCTGCGTGTCAGGAAACCTTTGGGCCAGCTTTTCGTAAGCCTGGCGGGCCGAAAGCGAGTCGCTGAGGATGTATTCGTATGTCCGGGCGATGAGGTACTCCGCCTTGGGGACATAAGGGCTTTCCGGATACTGCTCAGTCAGCCTCTTAAGCTGGGGGAGGTAGATTTTGGGTGCAGCGCCATCCAGCCTCAGTCTTTCTGCCTGTAAGAATATTTGCTTGCCCGGATCCTTCAGACCCAGCTCCTCTCGGGCTGTGCAGGCATACTGGCTGGTGGGATATCTTTCGAGCAGTGTCCGAAAAACCTGGTTTGCACGGGCAGTATCCTGGAAAGAGGTTTTATAAATCCAGCCAACACCGTAAGCTGCCTTTGGTGCCAGCGGATTTTCGGGAAATTGCTCCAATATGCTCTGATATTTTGCTAAGGCGGAGTCGGGTAGAGAGAGTTCAAACAGGTAAAGCTCGGCTAAGAGAAACAGGGTATCCGGCGAGGTATTCTTTGCTGCCTGGTAGCTTCTTAGTTTTTCGATATTGGCCTCTCTGAGTCGGGCCAGGTGGACCGTTTCAGGATGACGATTCTCCTGTTCCACTTTCTTGAAGCACTGTTGAGCGCGCTCCAGACTGTCAAGCTTTGATTGATAGATTATTCCCATCTGGTAGAGGGCGGTAGCCGAATGCTGGGTTGCTGGATGATCGTCTGCCACTCTGCGGTAGTCGTTCAATGCCTGGGGAAAATCCCCCAACAGCTTGTGACAATGGGCGATCTGGAGTGTCAGTTCAGGGGTGTGTGAGTAGTAATCTTCATCTCTTAGAAGTTTCGTGTAGAGGTTCAGTGCTTTTTGAGTTTGATTGGATTCCTCAAGACACTGACCGATCTTAAACCGAGTTTCAAATTCTGTCTCTGGGTCGGAGTGGATTTGTATTGCCTGTCGAAAGGCTTTAATTGCTTGCGGGTATTGTTTCAGGGCCAGGTGGGATTCTCCTGTCCAGTAGAAGATCTGAGCCAGCTCCTTCTGATTAGAGGTCTTCTGCTCTGCCCTCCGGAGGGTCTCTACGGCCTTTGAATAGAGTTCCTGTTCAATGGCCATCTGTGCTGAGGCAAGCAAGACATCGACGGCGAATCTGCTATTTTGCGCTGCTATTCGGTCAAATGTCTCTGTCGCTTTGCCATAGGATTTCATTTTCCAGAGGCAAACAGCCTGCCAGTATCGGGCCTCTTCTGAAAATCCACTTTGAGGATAGTTGACCTCCAGTTCCGCGAATTTTCTCGCTGCCTGGGGGTATTCTCCTTTCTGGTAAAAGGCTTTTCCCAGCAGCAGCAAGCTGTCGTCAACCCATTTGCTTTTGGGGTGAAGAACTAAGAGCTTGGAGGCTTTTTTGATGGCCTTGTCATAGAGGGTTAAGGTGGAAGAGGAGGGTTCTTTTTCAGGGGATTTAAGACGCTCTTTTTCTGCCTGGCGATAGAATTTCTGGGCGTTATAGAAGGTATTGTAATAGGCACAGCCAAGGGCGAGGGAAATGAGAAGGAGAATAAGATACAGGGAGGCGAAGATCTTGAACGAGTTTGATTTTTGGGATCTCATTATTTTAATTGCATGCTGGAAAGGAGAAATAAGAAGTGAAATTTAGTGCCGAGGGCCGGAGTTGAACCGGCACGGAGCAATGCTCCAGCGGATTTTAAGTCCGCTGCGTCTACCAATTCCGCCACCCCGGCAGGCGACTGATCCAGTCGTTGGGGTCTTGGTAAATCTCTTTCAGTTTTTTCCGGCTTGGAGAAAAAAAGTTAATT
The DNA here is from genome assembly GCA_030608245.1 of Candidatus Latescibacterota bacterium. GTDB lineage: Bacteria > Latescibacterota > MVCY01 > MVCY01 > MVCY01 > MVCY01. The sequence goes on along the minus strand of JAUWEO010000199.1, from coordinate 286 downwards.
TCAATTTACTACATTGCATCAGTCTTGTCAAGATTTCCTGCTGTTTTTCTGTTCAAAAGGGGGCAATGCGGGTTCAATCTTGTGTTTCTCTGTACATTTTATCAATGTCGTTTAACGTTTTCCACCATGTACGACGTTGCGACCATAGGGCGCACATTTTTGAATCAACTCGGAAGTTCCTTCGACACTATGCGCTTTAATTAACCCCCAATAGGAAATACTCTATTTTTGAAATATTTATTGAAAATTTCATTCCCTAATTCTAGTAGATCATCAGATATTTTCT
>JAUWEO010000128.1 GCA_030608245.1 Candidatus Latescibacterota bacterium | reverse complement strand
GAGGATGTCGCTGCAGCGGTTGACTATGTGGATCGTCTCGGAGCCGAGGGTAGAACGAACATCAACGGTGCCCTTTTGACTGCCCTGGCGTTAATGGAGGAAGATGATTTCACAAATATGATTATCTTTCTGACCGACGGGCTCCCAACAGATGGGCCAAGGGATAAGGCAACCATCCTGAAGAACGTTCGCAATGCCAATCAATGCCGGACGAGGATATTCGTCTTCGGGGTTGGGTTCAATGTTAACACCCACCTTCTGGACGGGCTTGCCAGTGAGAATCACGGTATTTCGACCTATGTCCTTCCTGAAGAAGACATCCAGTTTGCCGTCTCATCGTTTTACAGCAAGGTCAGCGATCCGGTCCTGTCAGATCTGACCCTTGATTTTGGGAGCATCATAGCAAGTGATTACTATCCTGTAGAGCTGCCCGATCTTTTCCAGGGCTCGCAGCTAATCCAGCTTGGCAGATACTCAGGTTCCGGGCAGACAACAGTGATGCTTTCAGGACAGAGCGGTGGTACCCCTGAGGGGTTTGTTTATGAGGGTATTCAATTCGCAGCAGAGAACCTTGAGCACGAGTTTATCCCCAGGCTTTGGGCAACCAGAAAGATCGGCTATCTGCTGGATCAGATCAGGCTCTATGGTTTCGATGATGAGATAAAGGATGAGATCGTTGCCCTGAGCAAGAGGTACGGCATCATCACCCCATATACTTCGTTCCTTATTCTGGAGGATGAACCGCCGGCGGGGACATTCGACGAGCGATTGTGGACTGAAAATACAGGAGAGTATGCAGTCCGGGCCGCTGACGACACGAAAAGATATGGCGGTGCAGAAAACGTAGGAGATGTCCAATCCACCGAGGTGAAGTATGTCGGCAACAAGACATTCTTCCTGAGGGATGGGGTCTGGACGGACAGTCAATATACCCAGGGTGAGCCGACGCTTGATTATGAATACGGAAGCGAGAAATATTTCTCCTTATTGATCGGCAAGCCGAAGCTGGGGAGATATCTGGCAATAGGTAAGAACGTCGTCCTCTGCTTTGATTCCCGAAACTACCGAATCCTGGAAGAAACAACTGCTGTGCAAGAGGAGGAAGAAACTTCTCAGGTACTGGATAGGTTTGAGCTGCAGCAGAATTACCCCAACCCGTTAAATCCCAACACGACTATCTTCTTCACCATCCCTGTATCTGCTCACCCTGGGTTGAGTTGTCACCTTGCTGTCTACAACCTGCTTGGCCAGCAGGTTAGGATCTTGGTTGGTGGCAGACTCGTAGCTGGAGGACTAAAGGTTGTCTGGGACGGGAAAGACGATTCAGGGCGAGACGTTCCCAGTGGGGTTTATTTCTATCAATTGAGGATAGGCGATGGTAAGTGGGTGAAAACCCGAAAGATGGTTTTGATGAGGTGAGGAGGTATGGCCTAATCCCATGAAGTGCCTATCTAAATGGACTTGCCATTAAAGCCGCTCACCTGGAGAAGGTGAGCGGCTTTTTCTAATTTAACGATAATAATAGGTTTTGGTCCGTGGCGAGCCCTATCAGATCCAAAAGGGACATCGTCATGATCCCTGCGGGCAATGACGAAACACACATTATCTTCAGCATCGTTTCAACCTCGTTCGCTTGTCGGAGATATTATCCTACCTGAGAGGGATGCGCTCAGACGGTAACATCTTGGTGGAGAAAAGTTGTCCTATGTCGTTAAAGTAAGCAATTTTTGCAATTTGTTGAGTGAATTTTTCAAAAAGATAAGGATTTGGTTATTGACATTGTGTTCAAAAGATACTATCTTCAAAGAAAGAGTGCAAGCTTGTCGGACAACTTGACACCGGGGACCACACGATCTTTGCCGGCCAGATCCTTGCCAGTTGGGCCTCCGAAGATGAGAAGAGAACCTCCTTACCAGTGGTGAGGTAGCTCTGCCCCACCAGGCAGGCTAACTTCGTGAAAACTGGTGTCTAAGATCAGTCCATCAATAAGGAAAGGTTGGATCCGGTGTCAAAGCCGATATCAAAATTTATTCTTTCTTTAGCAGTTCTCCTAATCACTCCGTCGCTTTGGGCCGCTGTCCATTACAACAAGGGAGATACAGATATACTCCTTGTTGGCTTAGCTGTCAGGGACATGGGCAATTGGACTTTAGAGGGAGTAACCGCTGAGGGCCACTGTGAGCCTGGATTCTATAGCGAGGGGAGACTCGCTTTTTACCTTAAAGGGAAGATTAAAGGGGAGTACCTCCTTGAGATGGCATTAGATTCGGACAAGAGATTCCCAGAATCGTTCACCAGCGTCATCGAGACCGAAAGGTACTATCCTATCTACGGAGATGCCAGCAGTTTTTCCGAAGAAGTGAGTTCTCAAGGTAAACTCTATGTTAAGTTGGAGAAAGAAGATTCATACTTGCACTTTGGAGACTATGATACAGGGCCTAAATTCGGGGAGACAGAATTCACTGCCTATAGCCGCAGCTTTCATGGAACAGAGATCCATTATGAGGGTGGTCAAAGAAGCTTGAGCATAATCGAAGCTAGCACCAGACAGATAGCTGCAAGAGACGTATTCCCGAAGTCCAAGGAAAAGGTTGGGGCATGCGAGGTAGGGGCAGCAGCCAATTTAGGGTCTTCTGGCCCTTATTATTTGACTCATGTCCCTGTGGTCAGGGAGACCGAAAAGGTAGAAATAGAGGTGCGCGACAGGGATCGTCCCTGGAAGATTATCGAGTCCACTGAACAGATGCAGGGTGTGGATTACAGCATCGAATATTCTTCTGGCAAGATCATGTTTACATCGTTCGTTCCGAGTCAGACGATCGAGGGGGAACCTGTTTATATCGTGGTTAACTATGAATTCGAGGGCAAGCCGACAGACCATCGTCACTTAATTGTGGGAACCCGAGGGACGACAAAAATAGGTGACAAGCTTTCTGTTGGAGCAAGTTACATCAGGGACACCCTGCCTATTAAGGCAGAGGGACGAGCTTTGCAGGATCGTCAGCTTATAGGAGTTGATGGAAGCTTAGATCTATGGGACAGAGGCAGTCTCGGCGGGGAATACTCATACAGTTCGGCAGAGAAAAAGGGCTCTGCCTACAAATTGGGAGCTACCTTTTCGCCAATCTCCCAATTAGAGCTCGAAGCCTACTACAAGGGAATTGAGGACCGATTTTTGGCTCTATCTGACTACGTATTCAAGAACAACAAAGAATATAACATCTCTACCAGGTCAACCGTTGGGCGTTTAACGTTTGAGGGGAATTACCTATACGAGTATGACGATATGACTCCAAGCCCTGCTGAGGAAACCCCAAACCCTGCCAGGGAAAGCTCTACGGTCAAAACCTCTTCAGCTCAGGTGGGCTACAGCCAACCCGATTTAGTTGATCTTAGCCTGGGTTACAGAATGGAGCGGGAGCGATCTCAAATGGAAGAGGAACCTGGAAGGTGGGTTTATCCGGTGGATGGCAAGACCAGAGCTATCTGCTTGGGAATTAGCGGTACCGGCAAGTTTCTCTCCGGCTTTGAGGCTTCAGTTGAAAAGGAGGACTTCATAGATCAGACTGAGTTCAACCCGAACACTTCGGCCATCAGGGCCTCTTTAGAAAGACCAATAAGAATCAGCGAGAAGCTATCTCTCAGTCCTTCTATCCAGCGAGAATTCAGCTATCTAAAGGACGGGACTACAGGAGAAAAGCTCTCTCAAACCCAGGCCTCTGCTTTCAGTTTAGGAATAGAATTAGGAGAAAGAATCTCTACTTCCAGCAGGTATACGATAGAGACCTCCGAAGACATTGGAACAGGAAGGAAGACTAAAACTCACACTGCTTTGTTTGGAGCGAGGCTAAAAGTCTTTGAGCAGCTTACCTCTGAAGCTGGCTATGAACTTAACAAGATCGGAGGGGATTATGCCTCCACCTCTGCCGCCACATCATTGGCCTTAAATTATGTCCCTTTTGAGAAATTAGAGGCCTTTACCAAGCATGAACTCAGGAAAATTACAACTTCGGACAGTAAAGATATAACAACTACATATCTTTTGAGGCTAAGCTACAGGCCTCTGCAGTACTTATCAACCACTGGAGAAGCACTGACAGAGAATTACAAAGACAGAATCACAAGAAGCTTCTCGCTTGGGATAGAAGGCATGGTTGGTCAGGATCTGATAATTTCAGGAAATTACCGCAACAATGCCTCTGAGGACAGGATCACCTCAAAGGCTATGACCCGTAATACCGACACTATATTGTCCCTGGCCTATCGCCCGGTCAATTACGATAGGTTCAATGCCCTCGCCAAGCTTAGAAGAGTGTTTTCTAAAACTCTTGAACCTACCAGAGAGACCGAGACACTGATGGGCTCTGTTGAGGGGACATATGATCTGACAAATAAGATCACTCTGGTCGGGAAATATGCCGTAAAGAAGATGGATATACCTACCATGGTGGAGGGTATCATTGTTTCCACTACCACCGACTTAATTGTTGCAAGGGTATCTTATAATTTCATCAGGAAATTCGACATCTCTGAAGAATATAGGATCCTACATCATTATGAGAGAGAGGATTACAAACACGGTATAGCCTCAGAGATCGGGTATCAACTCATTGACCACTTGAGGATCGCTTTGGGTTACAATTTCCATGAGTATAGGGATCTTAAGGTAGAAGGGAATGATTATTCTGCCAAAGGGCCATACCTTAAGCTGATAGGCCAGTTCTGAACCACAGACTTTAATAATAACCCCCTATATCAATTCGTGGGATCAAAGAAATGAAGTGATCGACTGTCTTTAGTTTGACAATTACGGAGGCAAAGGTTATGTCTTTGAAGAGAAGTCAGATAATAGCCCTGACAATATTGTTCTCGATTACACCTTTACAAGGTATTGTCCGATCGTCTTTGTCAGCACCTGTCACTATATGGCAGAGCGGCTTTGAGGATGGAGACCTTCAAGGACAGAGGTACGATCATCATGCTCCCTTAGCCAAATCTCCGGATTCATGGCATCGGACAAAACAAGTTGAATACGCTAATTATCGGATAGATCCTTACGCCGGCGACTATTTTCTTCATATTGGAGGAGATGACTATGAAGGATACGGCGACAACTCTTCTGTAGGATATTGGATAACGGTGGATCTCTCTAATTACTCTTCTGCCACATTAGACTTTAAATACAACTTAGAGACCGAAAAATCTGTTACTGCACTCTGTGATTTTTTCAGCGTTCGGGTCTCTATTGAGGGGGGGAAAGATTGGTCCACAGTTTTGGGGCCCTTAGATGGCGATTGGTACGAACAGTGGTATAGCCCATCCGTTCAGGCGAATTTAGACCAATTCTGTGGAGCTTCAACTGTGATAGTGGAACTTTATTTTCAAAGCAATTACTACCTATCCGGCCTCCGTGGTCTCGGGCATGGGGTAGCCATAGACGAGTTTACCATAACAGGTGAGCCCTTACTCCCTGCCTGGAGATTTGCCAAAGCAGACAAGCCAGATCCTGTCCAGGCTGGCGAGAACATTACCTATACGATAAGCTATGAGAACATCGGCAATGCCGTCGCCACCAATGT
>JAUWEO010000059.1 GCA_030608245.1 Candidatus Latescibacterota bacterium | reverse complement strand
AGGAATGTCAAGGAACAGATCGAACAAATCCCCAGAATTTGGAGACCCAAAGGATGGTCCGAGCGAACTCTGGTGGCTTTCCGAGATTGGATCTGGGAGAGAAAAGTCCAGCTTTTTATAGAAGAACACCAGCTCTCAGACTTCGATCTTTATCAACTGGACGGAGGACTGGGTTTTCTGCGAAGCGGCAAGATCATCCGTCAGCTCAAACAAATAGGCAAAAAGATCGTTTGTTGCTACTTAGGAAGTGACCTGCGACTGCGAGGAGTGATTCCCACCATTGATAAAGTGAGCGACCTTGACCTCACGACAGAATTTGATCTCCAGAAACTTCACCCCGATATCCACCACATTTTTTTCCCCTTCAATTCCCAGAGATTCCGAATAAAGACTGCTGAGAATAAGGTTCTTCGCATCTGCCATTCACCTACGGATCGCCAGGCTAAAGGTTCAGAACAGATTATAGCTGTGGTAAAAAAACTGGAGAAGAGATACCCTGTTCAGCTGGTCCTGATCGAGAATCTCACCCACGCAGAGGCCCTTGATATTAAGGCAGAATGTGATATTATGATTGATCAGTTGGGCGAGCTGGGTTATGGAATCAGCAGTCTGGAGGCGTTGGCGATGGGGATACCTACCCTGACTGCCTTGACACCTGAATATGCGCAGTATATCCCGGACCATCCGTTTATTAGAGTAGACGCCGAGAACTTGGAGCAGAAGTTGATTCAGGTAGTGACTAATAGGGAATATCGTCGTGGCAGAGGTATCGCGGGAAGAAAGTGGGTGGAAAAATCGCACGACTCCAGAAGTGTGGTTGCTGGCATCTTAGAAATTTACCGGGAAAAAGGGTGGATGGATCAAGAGGGAAGATTTATCGGATAACATTATGTTCTCTAGTTTAAAGAGACTTGTAAAACAATCTTTAGTATATGGTATTGGGTATTCCCTTACCCGGTTTATTGGCTTTCTGCTTCTTCCTCTGTATACAAATTGTCTTTCCACCGAAGAGTATGGAGTAGCCGCCCTAGTCTTCACCTTCCTGGCTATTAGCAATGTAATCTTCACCCTTGGTCTCAACACCGCCTTCTTGCGATTCTTTGTTTTGGCCGACACCAAGGAAGAGAAGAAAACGATATTCAGCACAGTTTACCTTTCCACCATCTTCACCGCAGTTCTTTTCGCTGCCTTGCTCTTTATCTTCTCACCCCATTTGTCCAGACTAATTATCAATCAGGCTCGATTTTCTGGCCTGATAAAACTCTCCAGTGGCATCCTGCTGTTTGACACTTTTTCCATCTTCCCACTGCTTATCCTCAGGGGAGAGCAGCAATCAGGCAAGTTCATTAAGATTAGCTTAATTAATGTGATTACGAGCTTTGCCTTGAATATTCTGTTTATTGTTCATCTTAACTGGGGTGTAGAGGCCATCTTTCGGGCCAACCTGATTGCCTCAGCGGTGACCTTCTTGCTGTTGAGCCCGATTATCCGTCGCTACTTCAATCTTTCTTTTTCGGGAAAAATCTACAAAGAACTTCTAAAATTTGGTTTGCCCTACATTCCGGCCACTCTTTCCGTGACTCTAATGGATTTGATAGACAGAATTCTGCTGGGAAAGCTAACAGATACTGGAACAGTAGGGATTTATAATGCTGGCTATAAATTAGGTATGATTATGGCACTGGTTGTTTCCGGGTTCAGATTCGCCTGGCACCCCTTTTTCCTTTCTACCTCCAAGAGAGAGGAGGCTAAGGAAGTATTCTCGAAGGTGCTTACTTATTTCCTTTTGTTGACGGGATTTATCTTCCTGACGGTTTCATTTTTTATCAACGACATTGTAAGATTTCGCATCTTCGGATTTACTGTCTTTGGCCCGAATTACTGGAATGCCACCCAGATAGTGCCGCTTATCCTGATCTCTTACGCCTTTTATGGGATATACGTGAACTTCCTTGTGGGCATTTACCTTAAGAAAAAAACGCAGTACCTGCCCGTAATTACCGGACTGGGAGCTGCCTTTAACATTATCGGCAACCTTCTTTTGATTCCTCGCTTGGGTATGATGGGAGCGGCCTATTCTACCCTGGGGGCTTATCTGTTAATGACTTCGCTGCTATATTTCTTCTCCCAACTACACTATCCGATCCGTTATGAGTGGGGGAGATTGGTAAAGATTGGGGCAGTGTGTGTTCTACTTTTCTACCTTGGCCAGTTGGGAATTTCTCTCTGTCTTCCTCCCTGGGGATTCCGCCTTTACAAAATAGCCTTGCTGATATTTTATCCGCTGAGTCTTTTCTGCCTCAAGTTTCTCTATCCCTCAGAGCTGAACAAGATCAAACAGATGTGGTCGAAAAGATGGGTCTCTCCTGTTGAACCCCAAACCAATGGCTCAGACAACGATGGATAAAGCTTATCGTTTATTCTATGAACAGGTGGGAGAGAAGTACCCTGAAGAGGTCATTGTCTACAACACCCTCAGAGGCATTCTGAGGAAGCGATTTATCCTCAGAAGGTTGACTGGTATGCACGGAGTGTTGCTGGATGCCGGGTGTAATGTGGGCACCTATTGCCTCGGGTATCGGAACGGCAAGGTCGTCGGAGTGGATATAGCCCGTAGTGTGCTGCTGAGGGCTAAACAGAGGGTACCAGCAGGGCTGTTTATCGTCGGCGGTCTGGAGTCCCTTGAATTCATAAAAGACGGAAAAATGGGCAATATTCTCTGCACGGAGGTGCTGGAGCATCTGCAGAACCCTCGGGCTGCGATTCAGGAATTTTATCGGATTTTGACCTCCGAGGGGAAACTACTGATAACCACGCCCAACTATAAAAAGAGACCGCCAGATTTTGTCCAATTGGGTATTTTGAAGAGTTTTGGGATTCAAGGACCTGGCAGCGACAAATATCTGCACACTGCCTTCAAACCAGATGAATTGGCGAGAATGTTCTCGGAAGTGGGGTTTGAGGTAATCGAGAAAGGAACCCTGGAGAAACCAGTGAAGTATTGTGCAAAACTTCCCCAACTTCTCTTTTTGGTGATTAACTTGGTAAATCGTTCTTTGGTACGTAGCCAGAGACTTTCCTTGTTAGGGGAGAAACTCTTTAACTGCATAAGTCTCTGGATTTACAGGTTTGTCGAGTTTTCAGGATGGGAACAGTTTCTAAACAGATGGGTAAAAGAGGGGGTAAGGTCCTACGCAGTGGGGAGAAAGCCCAAAGGCCCTGTTGCCGACAATTAGTTTTTAGTTTGACAAGGGAAGCGAAATGTAGTAAGTTTTAGTTATTCAAAGGAAGGATTTGGTATGTTGAGTATGACGGGATTTGGAAGGGCAGAGGTGGAGGAAAAGGGCAGCAGGGTTTGGGTAGAAGTGAGATCGGTGAACAATCGATTTTGTACGGTCACTGTCCGGTTGCCTAAACTGCTGGCTCCACTGGAATGGAGAGTCACAGAGCTTGTCCAGCGTCATATTGTCCGGGGTAGGGTAGAGGTAACTGTAAGCTGGGAATCGGAAAGGAAATCATCTCTGGCACCCGACCTTTCCCTGGCTGAAGCATACCGAGATAGTCTGCTTGAGCTGAAGAATACCCTACATTTAGAAGGCGAAGTAGATATTGCCCTTCTTGCCACATTGCCAGGCGTGGTTGTGGACAAAACGGATGAGGCTATCCCTGATTCCCTGTGGAGATTGATTCAGAGGGTTTGCCAGGTGGCCTTAGGTGAGCATCGAAAAATGCGGGAGACCGAGGGGGAAAAGATTTGCCAGGATATAGTTGAGCGGATACAGCTGGTAGATGAAATCGTACGAGAGATCGAGAAGCTTGCCCCTTTACAGGTCGAACAGCAACGGGAGAAGTTGGCTGCTAAACTGCAATCCCTCCTTCCTTCCGGGAAGATAGATGAACAGCGATTGGCGATGGAAGTGGCCCTCATTGCTGCCAGAACCGATATCACTGAGGAATGCATCCGGCTACACAGCCACAATGCCCAGTTCTTAAAGACTCTAAGTGAAAAAAGCCCGATGGGCAGAAAGCTCGATTTTCTGCTTCAGGAGATCAATCGGGAGGCGAATACTGTAGGGGCAAAGGTAAACGATGCTTCTATCTCCCACTTAGTGATAAAGATAAAAGAGGAGGTAGAAAAAATCCGGGAACAGATACAGAATGTTGAGTAAATTGCCTTTCGGTTGCCCTCTGAGGGTGCTAAAAAGGAGGTGATTCTTTTGGGAGCAGTCTTTATTAACATTGGGTTTGGAGGCGTAGTTGCTAAACAGCGGGTTATTGCAGTGATTGCCCCCGATTCCAGCCCGGTGAGGAGATTAAGGGAGGCAGCAAGAGAAGAAGGTAGGTTAGTTGATGCTTCCCATGGCAGGCGCACTCGGGCGATAATAGTGACCGACAGCAACCATGTAGTGCTTTCTGCCGTGGGAACCGAGACTATTGCCCAGCGGCTGAATGATGATTTCCCAGAGGAAAAGGAGTCCTGATTTTGAATAGTGAGGGTCTGATGGTTGTTGTCTCCTCTCCTTCTGGGGCGGGACGGACAACGATTGTACGAAGAGTAGTGCCACAAGACGAGACGATAAGATACTCAACCTCTGTTACTACGCGTCCCAAGCGTTTTGGAGAAAAGGAGGGTAAGGATTACTTCTTTGTCTCGGAGAAGGAGTTCAAACAGAGGGTTGAAAGAGGGGAGTTTGTCGAATGGGCAGAAGTCCACGGATTTATGTATGCCACTCCCAGAGCACCTGTTGTACAGGTCATCCAGCAGGGCGGATTCATCATCTTAGATATTGATGTCCAAGGGACAATGCGGGTCAAAGAGGAGTTCCCCGACTGTGTGACAGTTTTCATTGCCCCCCCATCACTGGAGAACTTAGAACAGAGACTGAGAAACAGAGGGACAGACTCTGAAGAGTTGATCAGACGAAAGCTACAAGATGCGCTTCGAGAAGTGGCCAAAATCCCTGGATATGATTATCTGATTATCAACGATGACCTGGACACGGCCGTTAGACAACTCCAGGCCGTTCTGGAGGCGGAGAGATGTCGAACTAAAAGAGTGCAGTATTCAATAACTCCTTAATTTTCTGGACCATAAAATCAATGGAGAAAATATGGCGGTGATTCCTGTTGAGAAGTTAGAGAAGAGCGGAGCTAATCTGTACGAGGTAGCAATAACAGCGGCGAAGAGAGCTGAAATGTTAAGTGAACTTAAGGGAGAGCCAGGAACAGAGGAATCTGCAGGAAAAGAGGTAAAGCCAACCATCCAGGCCTTAGAAGAATTTGCTGAGGGAAAAATAAAATGTGTCTTTCCGACGGAGAAAGGGGAGTAGAACCTCTGAATGCCAGAAAAATCATAGTGGGCATCACCGGTTCTATTGCAGCCTATAAGTCGGCAGAACTGGTGAGAAAGTTAAGGCAACAGGGATACGAAGTGACAGTAGTTATGACTCCAGCTGCCACTGAGTTTATTACTCCTCTTACCCTGGAGACTCTCTCGGGCAGGCCGGTGGCCAGTGAGTTTTTCCCTACTGCCAGGAGGCCACAGGTTCTTCATATCTCTCTCGCTCAGTGGGCAGACCTTCTGGTAGTGGCCCCTGCCACTGCGAATATCATTGGAAAGGTGGCGGCTGGAATAGCCGACGAGCTGTTGGCGACCGTGATTATGGCAACAGAGGCCCCGGTGCTCTTTGCCCCAGCCATGAACGCCGCTATGTACAGCAATCCGATTCTGACGGCAAATATCTCCCGGCTCCGCCAGTATGGCTATCAATTTGTTGAACCAGAGGTGGGAGAATTAGCCTGCGGAGGGATAGGTAAAGGACGATTGGCACCGATAAAGACGATCTTGGCAGCCATAGAAGAGCTGCTGAATTCCTCGTCAGAACTCTCCAGCAAGAAAGTCTTGGTAACCGCGGGCAGGACAGAAGAGGACTTAGACCCGGTACGATTTCTCACCAATCGTTCCACGGGTAAGATGGGATATGCCTTGGCTTCTGAGGCCAAAAGGCGAGGAGCCGATGTTAACCTGATCAGCGGTCCTTCCCGGTTGCCTTCTCCTCTGGGGGTTCGCCTCATCTCTGTCCGCAGTGCTGAACAGATGAGCCGGGAGGTGAAGCAGTGGTTTCCCCGATCTGATGTTCTGCTTATGGCGGCGGCGGTGGCGGACTTCCGTCCTCGAGATAAGGCAGCCAGCAAGATCAAGAAACAAGAAGGCCTGCTGCTGGAGCTGGAGAAAACCCCTGACATACTCCTTGAGATCAAGCCCTTGAAAGGAGATAAGATTGTGGGGGGATTTGCCTTAGAGACAGAAGATGGCCTGGCCAACGCCCGCCGGAAGCTGAAGAGCAAAGGGCTTGACTTTATTGTACTGAATGCCCCGACTGCCTTGGGGGCGGATGCCAATCAGGTGACTGTTCTTGGTGCCGATGGGAAAACAGAGCGGCTTTCTCAGATGAGCAAGCTGGAGGTTGCCCGGGGAATCTTGGACAGGGTGGTCGGGCTTGTCAGGACTAAGGGACCAAAGGAGGAGAAAACCTCCTGAGTCGAGGGATGAAAAATGGGCCAGTCGACAGAGATATTAGAGACTGTTCAGATGCTGAAGACCTTTATTGATCAAAGGATAGAAATGGGTGAGGAAAGTTGGGTTGCCAAGGGACTGAGTGAGGAGCCAGAATTGAAGGGGCCAGAGTCGCTGGAGCGATTTTATGATCTAATTAAGGACTGTCAGCGGTGCGGACTTGCTCAGAGCAGAACCAACTTGGTTTTCGGTGAGGGCAGGGAGGATGCGGGGGTGATGTTTATTGGGGAAGCGCCGGGCAGAGATGAAGACCTACAGGGCAAGCCTTTTGTAGGCAGATGCGGACAGCTTTTGACCAAGATTGTAGAATCGATCAAAATGAGCCGAGAAGATGTCTACATAGCCAACATACTTAAGTGCCGTCCTCCGGAGAACAGAGACCCCTTACCCGATGAGATAGGGCATTGTGAGCCCTACCTCAAGCAGCAGATAGAGCTGATTAATCCGAGGATAATCTGTGCCTTGGGTAGAATAGCGGCCCAGACACTACTTAAGACGACCGCATCTCTTTCGGCATTACGGGGGAAGTTACACTCCTACCAAGGAATAAAATTGATTGTCACCTATCATCCTGCCGCTCTGCTAAGAAATCCGCACTACAAGCGGCCCACCTGGGAGGATATGAAGTTCTTGCGCAAGGAGTATGATGGGGTAGTGATTACTTAAGTTATTGTGTTATAGGAGCTTTTCTAGTGGATGGGAGTTCCATTGTATGGTAATTCTTGAGATCTATGGATAATCAGGAATAGGAAAAGAGTAAAATGGCACGACAAAACAGTAAGGCTCAAGAACTGGCCACCTATGAGCGGATCCCTCCCCAGGCTGTAGATGTGGAGCGGGCAGTGTTGGGGGCGATGTTGCTTGACAACCAGGCTATCGGAAGGGCGGTTGAAATCTTAGATGAAGACTGCTTCTACGATGGTTCCCATCGCCGGATATTCCAGGCTATCTGTGCCCTTTTTGAGCGTAACGAGGCAGCCGATCAGATTACTGTAGCCGAAGAACTGAAGAAGAGAAAGCAGCTTGAGGAAACAGGAGGAGTACTCTATTTAGCCCAGCTTACAGCGGAAGTGGTCACCTCAGCTAATATCGAATACCACGCCAAGATTGTCTTGGAGAAGGCTCTGTTACGTAAGCTTATAGTCATTTCTACCCAGACAGTTACCGAATGCTATGAGTATACCGGGGATGTGTTTGAGATAGTAGATCAGTCCGAGCAGAGAATATTCAGCCTCTCGGAGAGAAGGTTGAGGAAGGGATTTATTCCCTTAAAGCCTGTCCTGCATGAGACCTTTGAGGCTATCGAAAAGTCACATGAGAAACCTACAGCGGTGACCGGGATTCCTACCGGGTTTGTGAGGTTGGATGAGCTGACCGCTGGACTACAGTCCTCTGACCTCATTATTGTGGCCGGGAGACCATCTATGGGGAAGAGTGCATTCGGACTCTGTCTTGCCAGAACTGCGGCGGTTGAAGAGGGAATACCGGTGGGGATATTTAGCTTGGAGTTGGCAAACCATCAACTGGCCCAGAGGTTTCTCTGCTCTGAGGCCAGGGTCGATTCCCATCTAATGAGAACTCACCGTTTGCCTGACCAAGCCTGGGCTAATCTGAGTCTGGCAGTGGGGAAACTGGCCGAAGCGCCGATATTTGTCGATGATACTCCGGGATTGACGGTTTTAGAATTGCGGGCGAAGGCCAGAAGACTCCAGGCAAAGAATAATGTTGGACTTATTATCATCGACTATATGCAATTGATGACTGGACCCACCCGGGCAGAGAACCGCCAGCAGGAGATCTCCATAATATCCAGGTCACTGAAGGCATTGGCCAAAGAGCTAAACATCCCGGTAGTGGCTCTCTCTCAGCTTTCCAGGGCGGTGGAGATGCGTGGTGGCAGCCGGCGGCCCCAATTGGCTGATCTACGAGAATCAGGAGCCATCGAGCAAGACGCCGATGTTGTGCTCTTTGTTTACCGCGCCGCACACTACGGGATAACCGAAGATGAAGACGGTAATTCCACCAAAGGGATGGCTGAAATAATCATAGGGAAACAACGGAACGGCCCTACTGGTGTGGTTCGCCTGGCATGGATTGATAAGTATGCCAAGTTTGAAAACCTGGCCCCAGAATTCGGATAAATCTCAGGGTTATCTTCGCCCTATTATACTCTCGATATCGTTGGCAATGGAAGCCAAATTGCCGGCGATAAGAAACTGCGGGTCCGAGGATTACAGTAAATAGTCTTGTACAGACTGTCCCACCTTGTTTTCAAAAACATCGGCTAATTTGATTTCTTCCTGATTTGTTGCT
>JAUWEO010000112.1 GCA_030608245.1 Candidatus Latescibacterota bacterium | reverse complement strand
CATGATTTCGCCTATTCCAAACTCCGCTGCGACAGCCCACTTAGTGTCATCAAACTGATCGATCACCACCCGATAATAATAGAGGGCAGCATCAAATGCCTTCAATTTCGCATACAGCTTACCATTCAGGTAGTCTTTCTTCGCCAGCTTAGTCCGGCACTCCAGAATCCTCTGCCTGGCCTGAGGAATTAACTCGCTGCTGGGATACTCCTGGATGAAACGATTGAATTTCTCCCGCGCCCGGTAGGTATTTTCCTGGTCAAGCTGGGCAGGGAGAGATTGGCGCAGATAACACTCACCAATCCTGAACTGGGCTTTCTCCGCGAATCCGCTGAGTGGGTATTCTCTGACCAATTTCTCATATTCAGATATGGCATTGATATACTCGCCAAAGCGGAAATACGCCTCTGCAAGCCCATATTGGGCATCGTCAACCAGGTCTGAACCAGGAAAATTGGTGGTGATGGTGCGAAAACACTCTATGGCTTTCAGGTAATCTCCCTTGTTTAAGAATTTCTCGCCCCTTTGATGATAATCCGGGGCGGCAAGCGGAGTGTTCAGTTTCTGGGAACTGCACCCAGTAATGATAAATATCAACACCAGCGAGGCTAAGTATGAATATCGCAAGTCATCTCCTTATGGCTTATTGTCTGCTGGAATAGAACAGGTAGACCAATCCGCCTACCACTGCCGATACAATTGCCGGTTCTAACAGTTTATTCCAGTTTCTCTCTTTTAACTCTGCCTTTGTAAACGAGTATGAGTCGTCCTCCATCCAACTCAACGATTTGCGAGGGAACTCATCTTCTATGAAGGTATCGATGTCATCCAGCCAGACGACCTTCCCAGCGGAGGCCAATTGCACCGCGATCTTCACCTGAGCCAGGCGACTGACCCATTTGGTGCCCGGCAGCCGGTGCCGCCTATGACTGGAATACGATATCTGAAGCTGAAGAATTTTATAGAACAGCTCCGTTTTAGGGAGGGGAACTTGCTCCTCTTTCAGCTGTTGTCCGCTTAACACCCCAAGTCCCCGCTCAGTGAGCTCCTCAGTGAAGACACTCTCTACCAGCCAGTTAGCTTCATTCTCGTCCTCGGCAGAGAGTGATACCGGGGAAAGCAAACTCCCCGGCGGACAACTCTCTATTGCCTCCTCTGCGACCTGACTGAGGGCCTCTCTCAGCAGTTCCAGGTTGCTCGGCACTGTCTTTTGGACCCCGAAGGCCGGCAGCACAAACAGGCACAAAGAGAGTACCTGGATAAGAAATCCCCAGGGACAGATAACCCTCAACAGGCCGTGTGCCCGCTCTATTCTTTTTTCTTCCGTGTTCAGAGACCTACCCCTTTCCCTACTGGGCCATTAGCTTTTTGGCCTTCTCCGCATATTCACTGTGGGGATACTGGGAGATGAACTTCTTGAACTGGGCCAAGGCCCTGGTTTTCTCCCCCAGCTCTAAATAGCAGTAACCAATCTTAAACTGAGCCGCATCTGCCTTGTTGGTCTTGGGATAGAGGGAAACCTTCTGGAATTCAGCCAAAGCTTGGCGATAATTATTCAGGCCATAGTAGCATTCGCCAATCCAGTATTGGGCGTTGTCACTTAAGTCACTACTCGGATTCACCCGGATGAACCGGGAGAATTCGTCCACGGCCTGACGGTACTTCCCGGCGCGATAATCCTGAAGAGCTGCGGTGTAAGAGGACGGTGCCGCTTGACGTTCCCCAAACCCGGAGGCAGTGGGTGGAGCAGGGAGTTCCGCCGCCGGCGCACTGCTGAGACCCTTCTCCAGCTTCCCCACCCGGTCGCCCAGAAGGGCTATCCGGATTTCCAAATTGGTTTCCCGGTCGCTTAAGCGTTGAATTTGTTTCTGCTGCTCCTGCTGTGATTGCCTCATCCGGCGTTCAAGAGCATCAATTCTGACCATAGCCAGTGTATCTGTCTCGGTTCTCTGCTTCAGCAGATTGATTTGCTCCAGCAGGTCTTCGTTTGAGATCAGCGGCTTTCGGCCCATAGTCGCACAGCCAGCCAGGAAAATGGTCACAATCACTATCAGAGAAAAACTCCATAACCGTGTCATCCTTCGCCTCCTTAATTTAGGCCTGTGGGTTTAAATTGTCTGAAATCCGTTTTCTGGCATGTACTAAAATATACAAAACCCGGTGGCAAGTCAAGGATATTTTACCAACATCAGGGTCATTTTGTCAAAAGAAGTGTGTTGGGGAAATCAGTTAAGGACCAAGGAGCCAGATGCGAGATCTGTCTCCTTATTGATTTTCTCTATCACGGTGACACCGGGCCACGAAACTTGATCAACCACTCCTCTACCAGACAGACAAGGATCATCAGCAGAAAGCAGATTAGGTAAGGAGCTCTCAAGTCAAAAGACTGTGCTATGGCCCCGCCGATAAAAGAGCCGCTCATAAATCCCGTCATCAGGATCGCCTCAAAAAGGCCGCTCTTCCCCCCAGTAGCACCCCCGCTGTCAAGACAATAGACCAAACTCGAGGCATAAGTCATACCTGAGGCGAGCCCAAGTCCAACAAAGCCCAGGGCAAACAATATCTGGGAACTGGATAATATTATGGGCAATAGGCCCAAAGCCCCCAGGATCTGGATCCAGATCAACGGCCCGGCCTTGTAGTGCCATCTATCGCTTTGTCCTAAGCCAAAGAAGGTGATAGATCGAGATACCATGATTATGGTTATGAGCAGGCCTAATGTCACCGGTTGCATGCCAATTTCTACAGCTAACTTCGGGAAGATATTCATCACATTACCCAAAGCGAAAAAGGTGATGAAGAGCCCTGCCCAGGCTGCATAGAGATAAGCCTGTTGTAAGGGACTTCTGGGGGGGTATGTCGGGCTCCCAGCCGATTGTTCCCCAATCAACTCCTTTGATTGAACCGGAACCAGGGAGATCAACACCAAGATGAACAAGGATGTAACACACGAGAAAATAAAAGGAAGCCGAAAGTAGACTTGAAACAGCATCCCTCCTATAAGGGCACTCACTATCGCCCCAATACTCCAGGCCAGGTTGAATGACCTTACCGTTTTTCCCAAGGAGGAGGCACCGGGAAGTTCACCGACCCATGCTATAACCGGCGGCCAGAACATAGACATGGCTAATCCCATAAACGGCATCAAGATGAACAGATGTAGCAGGCTGGTGGAGAAAGTGATTATCCCATACAGAACAAACAGCAACCCACAGGCAGGCAGAACGATCTTATTTCTGCCCAGCCTGTCGGACAGTCTTCCAAAGAACAGGCAGAGCATCACGTATGCTAATCCCCGCAAAGCACCCAACGAGCCCAATTGAAAGGATGAGGCCCCGAATTCGATGGCAAGCAGGGGGATGGCAAAGGCTACGACACCAGCGCTCATCTCCATAAGCATGGCGGCTCCGAAAAGCCCCTTCCTGCGCCAGATGCTCTCTCTGTTATTCATCACCGTAATCTGCCTCCACCCTGTGCCACTCTGCATTTTCTATATCAACCACAAAAAGGGCGTATCGGGTGCCGCCCAGCGTGGCCACATCATGTTCGACCGCTACCTTGTCAACAGCAACTGAGCCAATTGTCCCATCCAGATGCCTCGCAGGGAGCATAAGGGTTATGCCCCTTGCCCGGTGGGTAGTTTCAGACCCTACGGGGCTTTGGTTTTGCAATATTTCGCTCCTTTAAATGGAAATTATGGTATCCTGCAAAATCTCCGCACAGGTTCCCTCTCCCTTCAAGGGAGAGGGTCAGGGTGAGGGTGAAACCTCACTGTAAGGCCTCCCTTATCATCTGCAAGACACCCTCCGTGTTTACCAAGGCCTCATTGTTCCAACATCTTAAAACCCGGTACTTTCTGTCTTTCAACCACCTCGTCCTTTCCTCATCCCTTTTCCTCATCTCTTCCTCATTATGCTGACCACCATCAATTTCAACTACAAGCTTTCTCTCAAGACTCACGAAATCAACAATGTATGGGCCCATAGGCTGTTGTCTTCGGAACTTCACGCCTTCCAGTCGTCTGTTCCTCAATCTTGCCCAGAGAACCCTTTCGGCATCCGTTTGCTTCCGGCGAAGCTTACGAGCGAAAGCTATTTGCTTGGGGAGGGGGAATGTAAGGCATTTTGCACTTAGGCATTTTTTACGACCTCATCAAAATTGAGCACCGATAACCTATTCTGTCGGCGAAGATATTCTCTCAATCCATCTGCTCCCGATTGGCAGGTAAAGAAAAACTCCTCTATGTTAGCCAAATTATAGCTCAGAACTGGGACGATGTCAAAGACTTTTTTTATTCTTGGACAGAATCTGTTAGGGATATAATCACCTCAATTTCAATATTACGGTATAGTTAGGGGCATCCTGGCAAAAATCCTTTGACAATGGTCAAAAAGTTGTCTAAATTATAGGCAGCCTGATTCTGAAACGGTAGAACCAGAAACCGTGTGTTGTTCAGGGAAGAGACTCCAAACCATATCACACTGAGACCCTACACGTATTATAGGGAACATCCGATCATAGGGAACATCCGATGAAAAAACAAATTAGGATCTTAGCCATAGATTACGGACAAAGGAGAATCGGCCTTGCAGTCAGTGACCCACTGGGAATCACCGCTCAAGGCCTGGAGACCCTCACGGTGAACTCTCTGAAAGACGCCCTGGCTAAGATAGAACAACTGGTCAAGGCTTACAGTGTTTCAGAGATCATCTTGGGATTTCCGGTGAATATGGATGGCACTCACGGCCAGAAGGCTCACGAGGTTAACAGGTTTGCCCAGCTGCTTCGCCGGAGAACAGGACTTCGAGTTATCCTTTCCGATGAGCGATTGACCTCCCTTGCCGCTCAGCAGGCGCTTCATCAGATGGGACTCAAGATTAAGAACAAGAAGAGAGATATAGATCGAATTGCTGCCCAGATACTCCTCCAAGAGTATCTGGAGAGCTATTCCCCCCAAGGAGATGAGAATGGAAGCCAACAGGTCCGGCAATTGCCTGTGTGCTGAACAGATATTTCTGTTTACTGTTTCTCTGGCGGCCGTTTTTGTCTCTTGGTTGATATTGGCCGTTGTCTCTCTCGTTTTTTTGCCCTTGAAGCTCTTGCGGTTAGCCATCAGGATAGTTCTAACCAGGCCTTCGGTATTGCTTATCGCTGGGGTTGCCGCCGTTCTTCTGGGCACAGTGGCTTTTCTCAATCGCCCAGGCACCAGAATAGGGCAGGTTGATCTGGTGATAGAAGAGGGAATGAGCGCTACTCAGATTGCCGGACTTCTTCAAGCCGAGGGGATAATCGCCAGTCGTTCCTTTTTCACGTTAACGGCAAAGTTCTACGGCATGGAGGAGAAACTGAGGGCCGGCAAGTACCATTTCAAAGGTCCGACATCTTCCTTCTCTACCCTCCAAAAGCTGAAGTCGGGTGGTGCTCTGATTCAACAGGTTACTATCCCCGAAGGGCTGACTGTGAGGCAGATTGCTGCCAGACTCCAAAACCCCATACAGATTGATTCGGCCAGGGTTGTTAACTTGGCCCACAATCCGGACTTCTGTAGAGAATTGGGAATTAGTGCTCCCTGTTTGGAAGGTTATCTTTTTCCAGATACTTACAGATTCTATTGGAGGACATCCGAGGAGAAGATATTGAGGACAATGGTGGGAAGATTCCGGCGGATATTCGCCGATTCACTGAAACAAAGAGCCACACAGTTAGGGATGACTATCCACCAGGTGGTGACCTTAGCCTCGATAATCGAAAAAGAGGCGCAGGCTTCTGGGGAGAGACCGCTTATCTCAGCGGTCTTCCACCGGCGGTTGAAGCTGAGGATGCCCCTCGATGCCTGTTCTACGGTAATATATGCCTTGGGTAAGCATAAACAGAGACTTTTGAAGATAGATACCAAGGTGAAATCGCCCTATAATACCTACCTCCACCGGGGCTTGCCGCCCGGACCCATCTGTAACCCTGGTAAAGGCTCTATCTTGGCTGCCTTCTATCCGGGCAAGGTCGACTACCTTTATTTCGTGGCCAAGGGAGATGGAACTCATAACTTTACTAAATCCCTCAATGCTCACATAAATGCCAAGAA
>JAUWEO010000135.1 GCA_030608245.1 Candidatus Latescibacterota bacterium | reverse complement strand
GAATTTCAGAAGGGATTGCCCTGAGATTCATGTTTTTCATAATTTTCTGGTAGAATACGGGATTTGCCTCTCTTGCATCTCTCAAATAAAACTCTCTTTTGGAAAAGTGGTCTAACCTGTTCTCCAAAAGGGAAACCAAATTTTCGCCTAACAGCAGGGAATCAAGCTTGGTAACATCTTTTGTCGACTCAAGCTCATTCTCGATGTAGAAATTCAAGCTTTCTATTTCGGCAGGCTTGAGAACAATCTTATCTGGAGAAGGGTGCTGACTTATCCAGAAACCAGGATTTTTCATCTTCCGTTCTGTTTCGGGAAGAAGAGTTGGGGCAGCGTAGTAGAGTTTCTCCCTGAGTGCACATCCTGAACTGAGCGATGAAAGGAGAAGAATCAAGAACCATCTAACAGAGAACGCTGAAATTAAGACATTTCTCATATTTATCCCCTTTGGTTTCTGATGACGCCCGTTCTGCACCAATAACACTGACGGACTTATGGGAGGGATGTCAATATCAGTTTCAATCCTTGTTTTGATGAATAGAATTCTTAGACGATACAGCGCTATTCGCCCTGATGATTTCCTCCACTAACTGAGGCGCCCCTTATACCTCATCGGATCGCCACCTCTCTAAAGATCGACCTCTCCCCAGAGACAGGTGCACAATGTGGGTTCTGCCTTCCTGCCTTTCATCAACCGGCTGAGAATATCGTCCCACCAGCGAGGGTCAATGCTATGATAGATTGAAACCCACTGCCCTACATGTCTTGAACGATATCCTCAAGGATAGGGGTTGAAAAGAAACCAAAGGCCGAGAGTTTCTGCAGCACCAAGAACGCTAAGGCCCCGGTGAGAAAGCCTGTAGCCACACTGGATAGGAGAAACATCGGCAGCAAGAACAGGATCTGCGCTCCCTTCACCCAGAGCAGATACACTACTGCCAACTGGGCCAAGTTATGCGCCAGTGCTCCGAAGATGCTGATGCCAACAGGGCTGAATCGAGGATAGAAGAATCTGTGAACTAAGCTCATCGTCCCTAAGCTGGCCAGCCCGCCGCAGAAGCTGAGGAGAAACGAAGGGGTAAAGAATCTGCCCACAATTAGAGAGCCGGCCACTACCCGGATCAGGGTTACCAGCAGTGCCTCCCGGGGAGTGAACAGAAAAAGGGCCAGCAGCGTAGCTGTGTTGCCCAATCCCAGCCTCATCCAGGGCATAGGATAAGGGACCAGGCTTTCAAAGACAAACAGCACCAGTCCCCCTGCACTCAGGAGCGCCAGGTAGACTACCTGGCGAGACCCTATCGGGTCACGGCGTCTATCTCTTTTTCCCCTTTTATTCGCACCACCACTTTGTTTGGCACACACACTACTATCTCCCCTGCCTTACTGATAGATCCCATACGGACACAGAGCTTCCTGGGACAGGGGGAGTTGACGATCCTGGCCTTGCCCCCCTCGATTTTCACCACAGTTGTGCCCAGGTGACCCTCAACTTCCACTGTTGTCTCTTTGTCCAAGGGCAACTCTTTTACTAACTTACTGTTCTGCTCAATTAAGACAATCCTGCCCTGGTTCCCAACGCCGGGTATAACCCAGAAGCTGGCAAGAGCAAGAGACAGAAGCGCTACTATTAGGATCTTATCCGAATTCGTCAACAGCTTACGCATCAGTGAATTCCCGATTGGGCACAGGTAACTGGGCATTGATCCCTGGTGAGACCTACCCACCACGCAGACATAAAGTCTGCGCCTACCATCTTATTCTACGGGGGACAAGCCCCCTACACTATGGAATTATATAAGGCGAAATGTAATCTTCACACTCCAGACCTATGAGAAAGGGTAACCAATTCTATCGGCGTCTGGAGACGCCTCCCACACCTTCTTCCGGAGCAAAACAGGGAATTGGTTAACTGGATTCTGGGAAGTGCTGGATCAAGTTCACCAATCACCAGTCACCAACCATCACTGACTAATGACTATTTCCTCCAAGCAGAGGAAAGATATCGTTACTCCTGCCCTGACCACCCAAGGCACAGATCTGCTGGTCAGATTTACCAAGATTTCTCAGGGGCGAGATAATGTCCTGTCTCAGGTCCGGGACATAGGATTTTAGCACTCGTAGGGGTGCCGATGCCCTAATTCCGTAGGTCCCTGTGGCTGCCGGCAGTAGTATAGATTCTCCCCTGCGTATATTTTCTTCCCCTTCTGGGGAAAAGAGTTTCCCCTCACCCTCCAAGACGCTCAGAATATGGAAGCTGCGGCCGTCGCATCTTTCCTGTAAGGATGTTCTGACGGTGAGCAGCTCTACAGCGAAAAATTGGCAGGCGACGAGGTATTTTCTGCTGTTTTCTCCTGTAGAGATCTCTATTCCCTCCACCATAGGGACAGGGACGAATTGGAAGTCAATCGCCTGCAATCCCTTTTCCAGATGCAGCTCTCGAGGGCGTCCCCAATCCCAGAGACGGTAGGTGAGGTCTGAGGTCTGCTGAACCTCGTAGAGACAGATATTCTTCCCTACGGCGTGGACTCGGCCGGCAGGGATGAATATCACATCGCCCGAAGAAACGGCCACCTGCTGGAGATGGCCTTCCAGGTTGCCTTGTTTGATTGCCTGGGCGAATCGGAGAGGGGAAGTGTTTTGAGAAACCCCGCAGATCAGTTTAGCACCTGGGGGAACGGCGATAACATACCAGGCCTCGGTTTTTCCCGACCCTCCCCCCTCCTGACGGCGGGCATACTGGTCATTGGGATGAACCTGCAGGGAGAGTCTCTCTGAGGCATCGAGAAATTTAATCAGCAAAGGGAATCTGCCCGGAGAGCTCCTCCAGGCCAGCGTGCCCACCAACTGGGTGGTGAACCGCTCCAACAGATAGCGTAAGGTCTTGCCCCGATAAGGGCCATTTTTCACCACGCTGGGATTGGAACCATAGTCACTCACCTCCCAGGATTCACCGATCTTCTCACCCGGAGGTAGGTTTTTCCCCAACAGCTCCCCCAGCTTGCGGCCACCCCATACCATCGGCCGAAATGTCTCCCGGAATTTGAGAGGATAAGCTCTCATTTTTTCTCTTCTTTTTTCTCTTCTTCTTTCTCTTCTTTCTTCTCTTCCTCTTTGGGTGCCTCTTTTTCCTCTTCGGCTGTCTTCTTCACCTCATCCACATAGTTCATCCGCAACTGAAACAGAGAGTCGGAAAGAAATCTGGCCTCCTCATCGCTCAGATTGCCTTTGGTTTTCTCCTCGACCATAGAAAGCATATCGACGGACAGCTTTGCAAGGTCCAGATTTTTCTCAGCCTTGTTGGTTAGGGGATTTACAACCTTGCCCATCTGCTGCATAGCGGCGCCGTAGAGCATCATTATCAATTGGGCAAACAATGCCTGGTTCTGCTCTTCTGAACTATTGTTCGTTGTTTTCTCTGCCATTTAGTACCTCCTTTTTAGGAAACAACTCAACTGTTTGCTATCAGTCAGTGTCTGTCTGGAAATACCCATATTTTTTGTCATTGCGGCTAACGACGTGCGGGAATGACAAATTCGGACGGACATAATTAGCGGTTCCTACAAATTAGATAGGATTGGTCATCCCCGGGGGTGAAAGGTTCGGTGCACCTCTTTGAGGTATTCACGGTCGAGATGGGTGTAGATCTGGGTGGTGGAGATGTCGGCATGACCAAGCATCTCCTGTACTGCCCGCAGGTCGGCTCCGCCTTCTAAAAGATGGGTGGCAAAGGAGTGTCTCAGGGTGTGAGGGCTCACCTTTTTCTCAATCCCCGCCTCCCGGACATAACGGCGCAGTATTTTCCAGAAGCCCATCCGTGACATCGGCTGTCCCCGGCGATTGAGAAAGAGCACCCCTTGAGAACCTCCTTTGCTAAGTCCAAGGCGGACATCGGTTAAATAGCGAGTAACCCACTCTATTGCCTTCTGTCCTATTGGTACCAGTCGTTCCTTTGAGCCTTTGCCAAAAGTGCGTACCAACCCCTCTTTGAACAGCAGGTGGGAACAATGAAGAGTCAGAAGCTCAGAGACCCTCAGCCCAGTGGCATACAGAAGCTCTAACATCGCCCGGTCTCTTATCCCCAGGGGTTTGGTCACATCTGGTTGGTCTAAAAGTCTCTCCATCTCCCAGGGGTTAAGCACGCTGGGAAGCTTTCTCCCCAGCTTAGGAGGTTCCAAATACTGAGTAGGATCGGACTGTGCTAAGCCCTCAGCGGTAAGGAAGCGATAGAATGTCCGGATAGCGGAGAGGTTACGGGCAAGACTGACCGCCTGTAGTCCACAATCTCGCAGCCGATACAGCAGGTCCAAAACATCGTCCTGAGTGCCCTGAAGAGCATTCCCTGTCCCTCGGTCGGCCAAGAACTTCAGGTATCGAGCTACATCCCTCTGATAGGCAGCTATCGAATTTTGTGCCAACCCCCTTTCTAATGCCAGATGGTCGACGAATTGTGTAAGAAGTTGCTCCATCTATTGCTCCATTATGCTGTGTATAAACTATACAAAACTGCTATTCAAAAGGCAAGATTTTTTTACCCAGGCATACCCAAGCACTTGACAGGATGCCCAAAATTGTCTATATTTAGGCGATTGTCCGGAATGACTATTTTTATCCGGCAGAGATTCTTAACCTTATGAAAAGGCTGGTGCCGCTTGGCAAGGGGAAGAGAATAGAAAAGTGGATCAAGGGAATAAGCCTAAAACACGGGAGAAAAGATGGAAACGCAGGTGCCGAAAGTCGCAGTGATCGGAACTGGAAGAAGGGCCTTGGACGGATATATAAAAGTGCTTTTAGAGCAATTCTCAGAGAGAATAAAAATTGTGGCCGTAAGTGACAGGGTTTCTGAGAGGTTGGATGAAGCAAAACAGATATTAGGTCCGGAAGTGAAGCTCTTTTCTGACTATCAGGAATTGCTCTCCTTGACAGATGTGGATGCGGTGATCGTCTGCACTCCGGATTTCACGCATGAGCAGATCAATCTTGACTGCCTGAAAGCGGACAAACATATCATCTGTGAAAAACCCTTGGCTCTGAGTCTTGGAGGCTGTGAGAGGGTTATTCAGGAGGCAGACACCAGGGGCAAGCTTCTTCAAGTCGGTTTGGTTCTTCGCTACAGCCCCTTTCATCAGAGGCTAAAAGAGGTGGTGGAAAGCGGTGCCATCGGCAGGGTGCACCTTATCTCCGTGCTTGACTACTATGCGGGAGGGCGGACCTATTTCCGGCGCTGGAACAGGTTAGGCAAGAACAGTGGTGGGTTATTAATCCACAAAGGATGCCATGCCTTTGACATCAT
>JAUWEO010000061.1 GCA_030608245.1 Candidatus Latescibacterota bacterium | reverse complement strand
TCTGCTCAGATAGTGAAACTGAGCGGGCTAAGGGATAGAAACTCATCGCTCTGAGATCTTTGGTAATAGGGTGTTTTCCGTAGGCGGAGACAATGGGCATAGCATAGCTGACCCCGATGAAGCTCCCTATTCCGCTGGCATCCACGACGAAGTCGTCGCCGACCACGATCGACCAGGGAGCAGCTATCCCCTCTAAGCCAGAATAGACCCCTGGGTCCAAGAGGAAAAGTGCCTTACCACCTTTATCCAAGTAGTCTCGGATCAGAGACAATTCTTTCACCAAATACTCTTTCTGGGGGCCGGCGGCAACCAGCAGGGAACAATCCTCTGGCACCTCCTCTTCCTCTGCCAAGAGCAGGCTTTTGGGCGCGTAGTTGTCATTTTTCAGTTCGTCTCTGACTGCGCTGAATCCTTCCCGGCCAGTATCGTCAAGGTCTTTCTCTGCATGTCCTTCAAGAAAATAGACCACCTTTTTCTCTGCCTTGCTCACCTTTAGAATAGCACTGGTGAGCTTCTTCTCAGTGGCCTCCCCGGCAAATCTCTCCTCGTAGGTTCCGCACTCGACCACCACGGTCTCATATTCCTTTGTGTTGTAACGCCTTGCTTGTTCTGGGCTTCTGTCAGGATCAACAAATTCAAAGGATACCCTGCGGGAACGTGCTCGATAGCTTTCTAAAAGGTCCTTAACCCTCTGACCTCGGCCCTGTCGGTAGAAGGCAATGACCCTTACCTCCTGGTGCAGGCTTTTCAGCACCTTAACGGTCTGATCAGAAAGACTGTAAATCTTAACCTTAGTGGTATCAAAAACAAAATGATGGCGTGTGCCGACGAAATTCGCCAGCACAACTATTGCCAATACAATAACTACCACAAGAACAGCGTTTACCCCATGCTGGGTAGATCTCGGGCTCCAAAACCTGTTTACCATACCAAAGCCTAAGGAGAAAAAGACGGTTAAAAGGACAAGGCCTCCAATTATGGGAATGCCCACTTTCAAATTAAATGAGGGGGTGAGGGCAAAGAGAATCAGTCCGACGAGCAGCAATCCAGCCCCCACTAAACCACAAATAGGCAGATATCTTCTCATCGATTCACCTCCACCTCTGTGATTCAACCACTTTAACGGTCAGAAAGAGGAAGAAACTTACAAATCCCAGGAAGAAAATGATATCCTTGGTGTCGATCACCCCTTTTTGAAAGGGGAGCATATGAGTGAGAATGGAGAGATAGGAGAAGATCTTCCCAGCGCCGGGGCGGGTGAAGATGGCGGCTGAGCCGATCACCCAAAAGAGCAGCAAGGCGCCAAACCCCAACACCACGGCGATAATCTGACTCTCGGTCAACGACGAGGCAAATATCCCCACGGCAATGAAGGCTGCTCCCATTAAAAGCACCCCCAGATAGCCCGAGAATACCGGCCCCCAATCCGGATGGCCATAGGCTCCCAGTATAACCTGGTAGAGCACCGTTAACCCTATAATGATAGCATACAAGACAAAACAAGCAAAGAACTTGCCCAGCAAGGTCTCGGTTATCCGCAGCGGGGAAGTCATCAAAAGCTCCATCGTCCCCGATTTTTTCTCCTCGGCATAGAGCCTCATAGTGAGCATCGGAATGATAAACAAAGAGATGAAACTGATAAGCCCGAACATCCCCCTTATCACCCGCTGGTTGAGATTCAAGGGTGGCATTCCCCCATAACGAGATGCATACTGCATATAATAGAGACACTCGTTGCTGAAGGTAACGGTCATCCCGTAGAAGAAATAGCCCGTTATGACAAGGAAAACCGCTGCCAATACATAGGCAATGGGGGAGGTGAAGTATGTTTTTATCTCCTTCTGAAATATGGCGGCAATATTCCTCATCCTTCTGCCTCCTCAGTAGTTAGCCGTAAGAATATCTCCTCTAAGCTTAACCCCACTCGTCTCATCTCCAATAGTCCAAACCCGCTGCCCGTAATTGCTGCGGCCAATTGCATCCTGATGTCTGTCTTTGTCTCGCTTTCCACAAAGAAACTATTCTTCCCGTTACCTCCAGTTTCTACGCTAACTGCTGTGACATCGGGGACCTGTTTGAGTTTCTGTTCCACCTGGCCAACAGGTCCTTCCACTTCCAAATAGATCCTTTCAGACCCCTTCAATAGAACAGTGAGGTTCTCCGGGGTATCCACAGCGGCGATCTTGCCCTTGTTAATGATGACTACTCTCTGGCAGGTGACGCTTACCTCCGGCAGGATGTGGGTGCTGAGGATAATGGTATGTTCTCCTCCCAGTTCTTTGATCAACTGGCGCACCTCGATTATCTGCCGGGGGTCAAGTCCCATAGTGGGCTCATCCAGGATCAACACTTCTGGGTCATGGATTAAGGCCTGAGCCAGTCCCACTCTTTGTTTGTAGCCCCGGGATAGTTTGCCAATGATGGTTTCCTTGACCTCCTGAAGGGCGCACTTCTCCATTACCGCCTCTGTCCTGTTTTTCTGCTGTTTGGGCTCGATCCCTTTTATCTTTGCGTTGAACTCCAGAAAATACCTGACGGTCATATCGTTGTAAACTGGTGGGTTTTCAGGCAGGTAGCCTATCCTTTTTCTCACTTCCAAGGAGTCGGTAAAGACATCGTATCCGGCCACCCGGGCGGTGCCTGCTGAGGCGGGCAGAAAGCAGGTGAGGATGCGCATAGTGGTGGTCTTGCCCGCACCATTGGGACCCAGAAATCCCAGTATCTCTCCCTTCTCTACCCGAAAAGATATGTTGTCCACCGCCGTTGTTCTGCCGAAGTATTTGCTCAGATGTTCAACTTCTATCAAGATGCCCGCTCCCTTCGTGTCTAAGGATTTACTGTGATAACCTCCCGCAGGTTCGGAACCTGCGGGAGGATTAACATGCTAAGCAGGTTTGTTTTCTGCCCTCCCTATCCCCAAAAAGGCAGGGATAGCTTGTAGGTTGGGTTGAGGGACGAAACCCAACATTCCGCCTTTTTTTGGGTTCGTTACGCTTGCCCCAACCTACGAAATTACTTCGCCACCAATGAGATCCCTGGATGATCTATCAGGATACCCCAAACTCCTCCTCCCCATAAATCCCCTCTAAAATTCTTTCCACCTTCTCGATTTCTCCCTTTTTCCCCTCAATCTGCAGCCTCACCGAACCTTCAGCTCCGGCTACTCCACCGGCGGCAACTTGCACCACCCGCACATCGACCAAGGTCTCTAAGGCCTCGATTTCCGTCACTATCACCCCAGTAACCGGGAAAAGAGAGGTGACATTTGCCTCTGAGGTAAGGGCTATCTGGCGACTTAACTCGGTGATATCAAAGGGAATACATTTCTCTAACCCGATGGGAATAACCAGATGTACCTTACGGCCAATCAGAGGGCCAATGGCATTGCCAACAGTCCCTCCAGCGGGATCCCCAACAAGGACACCCGCCACCTTCTCTGTGTAGTTTAGGGCATTTGCCCCCTTGATGAAAACGTCATCAGCCTTAAGCTCCCCAACGGAGTCATTCACGGACAACCCCTCCACCAACTTGCCCTTTCGAAATACCACTGCCGGCCTTTTGGGAATATTCAGATGGGGCCTTTTCTCGCTCACCCTGGGCAGAGTCAGACCGGTGGTGTAACTGAACTTTGCAATCTTTTGGCCGGTCAGTTCCTCGGCCACATAGGTGTTAGTGGTACCCATAGCCACGCTCACCATTCCGTCTCTTAAAGCTTTCTTAACGATCTCGAGTTCCTTAACACCTTTGGCGATGAGTCTCTTGGATTCAGATACTGTCAGCACGCTCTCAATTCTCACTATTGTCCCCCTCCTCACGAAATACTGTCTTGGTGGCTGAACTGTCACATTCTACTGAGTACCTTCTTTGGTTTTCTCCGAATCAAATGCACCTGCCTCCTCGAGACCTTTCCCCATATTCGCGATCATCCATTTGGCAGAGTCAACCAGGTCACAGTCGGGGTAGCTCTCGATCACCTTCTGATAGGCCGAACTCGCCTTAGGGTAGTCGTTAAGCATCTCTGAATATATAAATCCAATCATAAACTGCGCCTTGTAACACATATCGCTCTGAGGATGCTGATCCAGTAACTGTTCATACTCGGCCACCGCCTCCTCCGCTTGGCCTCTGTTCACCGCAATCTGAGCCAAAGCAAATAGGGCGTCGTCGCACCTTTGATCCTCTGGATACTTGGCAAGTAATTTCTGGAACAGTTTCTCCGACTTGGCGTATGTCGAAGAGTCGGCCGCCGCTTTTTGAGCATCTCTATAAAGCTCCTCCGCAGATTTTTCCCCACATCCAGAGCCAACAAACAAGAACACTGCTATTGTCAGACAGGAATAGACTATCTTCATACTTAACTCCTTTTCTTGCCACGCGAAGTCCTTACCTTTGATTTGAATGCAAAGATGCAAAGACAGAAGATCTTGTTTAATGGTCAAATAACTGTCTCTTCTCTCTTTGTGCCCTGGTTCAGCGATAGACCTTTCAAGAAAGAGACATTCCTAAAATTCAACGATTGCGCTCGGAGACCACTGTAGCTACATCTATCACTTTGTCTTTTCTTAGGCTGACCAGTTTAACCCCCTGGGTATTCCTGCTGGCTGTTGTGCGAATATTCCTAACTGCCAGGCGGATTAGTTTCCCCCCCTGAGAGATGATCATCACCTCATCCTGCTTTCTCACTTTCTCCGCTGCCACCACTTTCCCATTCCTGGGGGTAACCTTAGCAGAGATAACTCCCTTGCCCCCTCGATGGGTAAGGGGATAACCTGCTATTTTTGTCTTCTTGCCATAACCATTCTCGGAGACAGAGAGAAGGTACTCCTCATCGGCACTACTCTTCTTAGTCTGAGGGGCTTGGAGTTGCTCAGCAATGACCATTTCTACCACCCTGTCGTCTTCGGAGAGCCTCATCCCCCTGACCCCCTGGGCAGATCTTCCTGTTTCTCTCACCTCTGTCTCGTGAAACCGAATGGCCCGACCATTTCCGCCAGCCAGTAGGATATCTTTTTTGCCATCGGTAAGAGCTGCGGTAATCACCGTGTCGTCTGAAGTAAGCGAGATAGCCCGGATACCACCTTTTCGAGGGGAACTGTAGGCTGCCAGGTTAGTCTTCTTAATGACCCCCTTGCCCGTGGCTATGGTAAGAAAATACTGAGCATCAAACTGCTTGACCGGCACAAAGGCAGTAATCGTCTCCTCGTTTCTCACTTTCAACAGGTTCACTATGGAACGCCCCTTGGAGATACGGCTGCCTTCCGGAATTTCGTAGACCTTCAGCCAGTAACACTGACCTCTGTCAGTGAGGAAAAGTATCCAGTCGTGGGTAGAGGCGATAACTAAGTGCTCGACGAAGTCCTCATCTTTGGTGGCCATTCCTCTGACTCCAAATCCACCCCGGTGCTGGCGTCTGTAAGTGTCTAACGCCAGACGTTTAATGTACCCTGAGTGAGAAATGGTGACCGCCATCTCTTCTTCAGCTATCAAGTCTTCTATAGAAATATGCCCCACAGTTTCTTCAACAATCTCTGACCTCCGGGCATCTCCGTACTTCTGCTTTAATTCTAAAAGTTCTCTCTTTATTACCTCCATTCTCTGGGAGTAGTCTGCCAGTAGGTGCTTGCACTCACCGATATATTTCAGAAGCTCCTGATATTCCTCTTCTACTTTATCCTGTTCTAAGCGGGTTAATCGCCCCAGCCGCATATCTAAAATCGCCTGGGCCTGTATTTCAGACAGAGAGAACTTCTGGCACAAAAGCTCCTTTGCTACTGCGGAATCCTGCGCCTCTCTGATAATAGAGATAATCTCATCAATATTCTGGAGAGCAATTTTCAGTCCCTCTAGGATATGTGCCCTTTTTTCTGCCTTGTTCAACTCGAATTGGGTGCGGCGGGTTACCACCTGGTGGCGGTGCTGAAGGAAAAGAGAAAGTATCTGTTTTAAACTAAGCACCTTCGGCTGACCATCTACTAAGGCCAGCATAATAGCACCGAAGGTAGTCTGCAGGGAGGTGTGCGCGTAAAGGAAATTGAGGACAATCGAGGAGACAGTCTCCTTGCGCAACTCGATTACAATCCGCATCCCCTTTCGGTCTGACTCGTCTCGGAGATCAGTAATCCCCTCTATTTTCTTTTCTCTAATGAGATAAGCCATGTTCTCCAGAAGGTCTGCCTTATTCACCTGAAAAGGAATCTCCGTGATGACGATTTTCTGGTGTTCCCCCTTTTCTTCTTCCAGCTCTACCCGCGCCCTCAGAGTGACCTTCCCTCTGCCGGTCAGGTATGCTTCTCTAATACCCTCTTTGCCATATATAATTGCCCCGGTGGGAAAATCTGGCCCTTTTACATACTGCATAAGTTCCTCATCACCAAGCTCGGGGTTGTCTATGAGGGCTACCAATCCGTCTACCACTTCGTTGAGGTTGTGGGGGGGAATATTGGTCGCCATTCCCACGGCTATCCCAGAACAGCCGTTGCAAATAAGGTTGGGGAACCTCGCCGGCAGCAGCGTAGGCTCGGTGCGAGTCTCATCGTAATTGGGTACAAAGTCAACCGTCTCTTTGTCCAAATCCTCCAACAGTTCAACTGCAAAGTGATCCATCCGGGCCTCGGTGTATCGCATCGCCGCTGGGGGGTCACCGTCCACTGAGCCGAAGTTGCCCTGGCCATTCACTAAGGGATAGCGCAAATTGAATTTCTGAGCCATTCTGACCAGGGTAGGGTAGATCACTGCCTCCCCGTGGGGGTGGTAATTGCCTGAGGTGTCTCCAGCTATCTTAGCGCATTTACGGTGCTGTCGCCCAGGGGTGAGGTTTAGGTCGTTCATAGCCACTAAAATGCGCCTCTGAGAAGGCTTAAGACCATCCTTCACATCAGGCAACGCCCGGGAGACAATTACACTCATAGAATAATCGAGATAAGACCTCTTCATCTCATCTTCAATGTAGACCGGTATCAGTTTACCACTGCGAGAAGTCATTTCTTTCCTTTCTTAATCCTATATCTTTTAGCTGGTGATTGGTGAAATCCTGTCGAAGAATGGGGAGTTGAATAACCTATACGATATATCGTAGAGACGCCCCGCCGGGTCGTCTCTACCACACTAAGGCCGGGGTACACCTCTAAGGGCTGACTCTTCGTGGCAGGGTAAGTGCTTCAAGACGATAAACTATACATCTAAGTTTTGCACGTACTTAGCGTTCTCTTCAATGAATTTTCGCCGAGGCTCGACTTGTCCCCCCATAAGAGTGGAGAACACTTTCTCTGCCTCCACAGCATCCTCTAAGGTCACTTTCAACAGCATTCGGGTTTCAGGATTCATAGTGGTCTTCCAGAGCTGCTCCGGATTCATCTCGCCCAATCCTTTGTAGCGCTGGACAATAATTCCCTTGTCTTCCCCTAAGCGACGAATAACAGCTTCTCTTTCCTCTTCGTTGTAGGCGTATTCCTCTTTCTTCCCCTTTCGGATAGAGAATAACGGAGGTTGAGCAATACAGATATGGCCTTTCTCGAGAAGGCTGCGCATATATCGGAAAAAGAAGGTGAGGATAAGGGTGCGGATGTGCGAACCGTCTACATCTGCATCGGCCATGATTATAATCCTGTTATAGCGAAGCTTTTGGGGATTACACTCTTCCGCGATACCAGCACCTAAGGCGGTGATAATGGGTTCCAACTTATCATTATCTAAGACTTTGTCAATTCTTGCTTTTTCGACATTAAGCATCTTTCCCCACAGGGGCAGGATAGCCTGGAAGCGACGATCTCTTCCTTGTTTAGCCGAACCGCCTGCAGAGTCACCTTCCACTAAGAATATCTCACATTCCTCTGGGTCTTTGCTGGAGCAGTCGGCCAGTTTACCCGGCAGGCTATTGCTGGCTAAGGCTGTCTTGCGTCGGGTGAGTTCTCTGGCCCGTCGAGCCGCCTCTCTGGCCCTGGCTGCTTCGATGGACTTCAACAAGATCTTCTGCACCACCGAGGGATTCTCTTCGAAAAACTCCATAAGGCTTTCTGTCACCAGAGATTCAACAATCCCCCTGATATTGCTGTTGCCCAGTTTGGTTTTCGTCTGCCCCTCGAACTGGGGATCGGGCATTTTAATGCTTAGCACCGCCGTGAGCCCTTCTCTGACATCCTCGCCAGACAATGAGGTCGTTATTGCTTTAAGTGCGTTTTCCCTCTGGGCATGGACATTAAAAACACGCGTCAAGGCGGCTTTGAACCCGATAAGATGCGTCCCCCCCTCTACTGTACTCACGTTATTCACATAGGTGAAGATATTTTCAGAGTAGGACTCAGTGTACTGCATCGCTACCTCAACAGAGATAGCATCTCGCTTGCGCTCAAAGTATATGGGAGGCTGATGAAGGGAGTTCCTCTCCTCATCCAGGTACTCGACAAAAGAGGAAATGCCTCCATCGTATTGGAAGATGTGTTCCTTATCACTTTTTTGGTCCTTGATGGAGATATGCACCCCCGGAGTGAGAAAGGCAAGCTCTCTGAGCCGGTGGGAAAGAACATCAAAGCTGAAATCGGTAACTTCAAATATCTCCGGGTCCGGGAGGAAGGAAACCTTCGTCCCGGAGTGTTCTGTCTCTCCGATCTCTTTTACTTCCGCCTCAGGTGTCCCTTGATGGTAACGTTGGAGGTATCCTTTCCCTTCGCGCCAGACCTCAACCTCACACCAAAGAGAGAGGGCGTTAACCACCGAAACGCCCACCCCGTGGAGCCCTCCCGAGACTCGATAGGTCTTCGTGTCGAATTTACCGCCAGCATGGAGCATTGTCATCACGACCTCAAGGGCGGGTTTTTTCTGGGTAGGATGTATATCCACAGG
>JAUWEO010000083.1 GCA_030608245.1 Candidatus Latescibacterota bacterium | reverse complement strand
GGAGAATGCCACGATTATGAGAGAGATAGTTGGTTAATTGGTGACTGATGATAGGTGATTGGTGGGGTGGAGGTAAGGCCGGTCTGGTCTACCCAGAGAGGCGAAGTTTCTTTGGAGAGTTAGCTTATGAGAGGAGCATAGTGATATGGAAAAATTTCCCAGGGTTGAAGTCGGCGAGGTCTCCCTGCCTCGAATTATCGTCGGGTCCAACTGGTTCCTCGGTTATTCGCACACCAGTGCTGCGAAGGATCGTTTTATCAAGGAATATCAGAATAGGGACAGAATTGCCGATGTGCTGGAGGTGTTCCTGCGCTACGGCATCAATGCCGTTATGGCGCCCCCAAGCGATCTGATGGCTGAGGCAATCGAAGAGGCCCAACAGCGGACTGGCAAGCAGATTATAGCCATCTACACACCAGGTCCTGATTCCGATGGAGAGGAAACTGGCCTGGTAGAAGGCATCAAATGGTCAGCCGAACACGGTGGCACTTTCTGTTTTCCCCATCAGTCCTTTACCGATCCTCGGGTTGATCGCCGCACCCGCTCCATTGAGGATATAGAGCCCTGGCTGCAGATGATCCGAGAACACGGGATGATCCCGGGACTCTCCACCCATATGCCGGAGACAATTGTCTATGCAGACAGGTGTAACCTTGATCTGGCAAGCTACACCCAGGCATATAATGCCCTTGGCTTCCTTTGCCCGGTGGAAACAGATTGGATTGCACATATAGTCCAACAAGCAAAGAAGCCGGTTATGATCATCAAGCCGTTGGCTGCGGGGAGGCTCCTGCCTCCCACCGGGCTCGCCTTTGTCTGGTCCACCATTCGGGAGCAGGATATGGTGGTTATTGGCACTCTCACGCCCTATGAGGCAGAGGAGGATATTGAAATCTCCTTGGCGTTGCTGGAGAAGCGTGCGGCTGGAGTGAAACTTCAGAATACTCGAAGCAAAAAGTCGCTTATTGACACTTAACCTCCCGCAGGTTCCAAACCTACTGGAGGTTAGACTCCCTCTCCCCTTTATCCCCCCCCACAGGGGAGGGGAAATGCGACTTTTTACGAACTAATCAGAATTGGG
Source organism: Candidatus Latescibacterota bacterium (assembly GCA_030608245.1). GTDB lineage: Bacteria > Latescibacterota > MVCY01 > MVCY01 > MVCY01 > MVCY01. The sequence goes on along the minus strand of JAUWEO010000083.1, from coordinate 6,486 downwards.
AGTTGCCTATGGACAACAGAGAAAACTATTTACGGGCGGTTGAATTTCGCTATCCCGAATGGATTCCCTGTCGGGTGGGCCTGATGCCTGCCACCTGGAAGAAATACCGGGAAGAGCTGGAGGAACTGGTTTTGCGTCATCCCCGGATCTTTGGTTCCTATGAGAAAGGGAGCACAAATTTCGACTCCTCTCCGCCTGGTTACCGGCAGGGTGAATATCTCACTGATAGCTGGGGCTGTGTCTGGTATAATACCTTCGACGGACTTGAGGGTCAGGTGGTGAAGCACCCTCTGGAGAACTGGGAAGCCCTGAAGACCTACCAGCTACCGGATCCTTTGGTTACAGCAGACAGAGGGTCACAACAGGATTGGGAGATGATTTGCAAACGCCTGCAACAAGCCCGACAAAAAGGGGAACTTGCCACCGGTGGACTTCCCCATGGTTTTATGTTTATGCGCCTTTATTACTTACGGGCATTTGAAAATTTGATGATAGACTTTGTGGAAGATCCCCCTGACCTTCATACTCTTATCGAGATGGTCTTGAATCACAACATCCGACTTATCAACAAATGGTTGGAGTTAGAGGCAGAGATGATCTATTTCGGAGACGATCTGGGGTCTCAAAGACAGGTGTTGATGGGGCCTGAATATTTCCGCAAATACATCAAGCCCTGTTATGTCCGGATGTTCGGCGCCTGCCGGAAAGCAGGAACATATGTTTACCTGCACAGCGACGGCCACATCTTGGAGATCATCGATGATCTCATTGAATGTGGTGTTTCCATCTTGAACCCTCAACTTGGGGCCAATGGTCTGGAGGAGTTGGTGAAAAAATGCAAAGGCAAAGCTTGCGTTGACCTCGATCTCAGCAGGCAAGATTTCCCCTTCTGTTCCTCTGAGAAGATAAGGGAGGACATCGGGGAGGCAGTGTCAAAGCTGGGTTCCAGGGAGGGGGGATTGATGCTGTGTGCCGAATGCGAGCCGGATGTGCCGTTGGAGAATATCGAGGCCATCTGCCGGGCATTTGAGGAGTGTTGTTTTGATCTTTTATAGGGGCAACTGGTCGATCGTCTCCCAATCGCCGGCCGGCTTACGAACTTAGTCGAAGAAGACCGGATTCAACGTAGCCGAGCTTTCTAAAGCTCGTTCCTAAAGAGCGAAGATTAGAATCTTCGGCTGCGGTTGCTGAAGGCGTCAACGTGACAATGTCGTATTTTTCTCCTTTGAAGATTCTCGAGCCCAGAAGGGCTCTCCCACAGCAAGACCTTCAAGATTTTTTGTGGGAGAGGGCTTCTCCCCTCGATATCGTGACGTGAGGTGTGTATGTTCCAGCGAAGACGTGATATCCGAGAAAAGTACGAGGCGTGGTGGAGATGTGAGGGGTCAATTCTGCGGTTTGACACCGCCAAGAAGCATCATGCTCCTCCTCGAATCCCATCTGAAGTCCAGGATGTCGGATGGCTGCTGGCCTATATGGCGGAACGGTGGGTGAAGGAGGCCAAAAATCCCGACTGGGACTGGATATGGGAGGTATACCGCACATCTTGGGATGGAACGTACTTCGGTGGGGAAGCATACCCTCAGGTCTGGCTGAACCTCGGTCCGGGAGTTATGGCCGCTTTTTTGGGCGGTTATGCAGATTTCCGGGGGGATACCATGTGGTTTGAGCTTTCCGAACCACTCACCTGGAAGAAAATCGCTAACTTGAACCATGATCCGGAAAACCCTTGGTGGCGTTTCACGCTGGAGGCGGCCCACGAGTTGGGGACGAGGGCAAAGGAAGAAGGGGTCATTCTCGGGACCACCGATATCGGTGGGGTACACGATGTACTGGCATCCCTGCGGGGTTCGGGAAACATCATGACGGATTTCTACGACCATGCCCAGGAGCTTCAAAGGGAAACAGATCGGATTTTGCCCCTCTGGCACAGATATTACCACGAATTGGACCAGGTCATTTCCCTGTACCAGAACGGCAGAGACGCTTGGATGCACATTTACTCCGAACTTAGGTGGTATCCCATCCAGTGCGATCTGGCTTATATGCTCTCGCCGGAGATGTTCGAAAAGTTCGTCGTTCCGGTAATAGAGGGCCATTGCAAAAGCCTCGAAAGGACGATCTACCATCTAGATGGAGAAGGGCAACTGGCACACCTAAAATACCTGTTGGAGATACCGGAGCTGGACGGCATCCAGTGGGTCCCAGGGGCTGGCAGCCCTACCTGTGGGGATCCTTGCTGGTTTCCCTACTATCAGAGGATACAGGAGAAGGGGAAACTGTTGGTTCTGGGAGGTGTTCTTCCGGAGCAATTAGATGAGCTTATGGATGGGATCTCGCCGGAAGGTGTGTTGGTCTCGATCTGGGTGCGTGACGTAGAAACGGCCCAGGAGATCGAAAAAAGGCTCGGGTGTTTAGCGGATCTCCGAACTCGAGGGCCGAGACCGCTACGGTACCTCGACTGAAAGTCTCAGGGTTGTGTCGGAGATCATTGAGGAATTCCGGAAGCTCGAATCAATTCAAGTGTATTTGTCACAACTGACAGGAGATGTTCGAAATGCCCGGGCTCGAGTTCAGGGAGATCACCGGCCAGTAAGGTGAGTGTGCCACTCTTCTGACAATCATATCGCCGGATGCAGAGGTGGCGCAGAAAGTGGCCGGGGAGCTGGGGAAAAGAAGTCTTCTTCTCTCCCTTGCTCCTCTGCACCTCTGCTCCCCTGCCTCTCCCCCCCTTGCACCTTGAGGGATGTGGGAGAGCCCTTCCGGGCTCGGCTTTTTCAAATCAAGGAGAAGGCTATGGAACGGATGCAAATTCACCTGGGCTTGGCTGTTGTGGCCAGTCCTCTGGAGGTTGGCGCGAATCAAGCCCCTGCACTCCTCAAAAGGGGCCAGGATACCCTCGGGGAGATTGGGATAGAGATCTGTCCATATGAAACCCCGGTCACGGGCACCCGAGAGGCCGTTGAGGCCGGTACGTTCTTCTATGAGCGCAGGGTGCACGCCGTATGTGTGATCACCGCCTCCTGGTTCGAGGACTACCTGGTGTTGGATATGTTGGAGGAGTGCTACGTGCCGGTGATGCTCTGGGCCAGGCCTGGGATGGAGACGGGGTCGCTTTGTGGAACGCAGCAAGTGGGCTTCGTGCTCAAGCAGCTTTCCAGGCCCTACCAAATGCTCTACGGTGAGCTGGAATCTCCGACGGTCAGAGAGAGACTATTCTCCTTCGCCTCTGCCTCCGCCCTTAGGTATCGTCTGAGAAGAACAAGGATAGGGTACATCGGACACCGGGTGGAGGGTATGACCGAGACCACCGGACACGAGCTGGCCCTGAAGAAAATCTTCGGACCGCGTATTGCAGGAATTGACACCCAGGTTCTCTTGGATGAGGCCTCTCAGGTCCAAGATAAGGACGTGCGGGACAAATGGGGAGAGGTCAAGCGGCAGGTGGGGAAAGTCACTTGCAGCGACGAGGCTGGAATAGAATCGTTGAAGTTCCACCAGGGCTTGAGGTCCCTTATTGAGCAGAAAATGCTGGATGCTGTGGCTGTGGGATGCTATCCTCATCTAATGGGGAAGGTATGTCTGGCGGCCTCCCTTCTGGGAGAGGAGGGAGTACCCCTGGCCTGCGAGGGCGATGTAAACGGGGCCTTGGGAATGTTGATGCTGACGATGCTTTCTGAAAGCCCCACTCACAACACCGACCTTCTTGATCCTATTCCTGAGGAAAACGCCATTGTGTTCTCTCACTGCGGTTCAGGGGCATTTTCTTTGGCTGAGGACTCGTCCCAAGTTACCCTTGCGCCCGTTCGACTGATGGACCAGGGGCTCTGTTGCCTCTTCCCGGGCAAACCTGGGCCGGTGACCTTGGTTAACATCGTGCCTACCTTAGATGGATACAAGATGGGAATCCTATCCGGCGAGGCGGTCAGAACAGGAATGATCTTCCCCGGAAATCCTCTGAAGGTCAGATTCGACTCTGATTACGGGGATGTGCTCTCTTGGATTGCAAAGGAAGGGTTAGGACATCACTGGATGGCTGCCTACGGAGATTTCAGGGTACAGTTTGTCGATCTCGCAAACATGGTGGGATGCGAATTAACCCAGAAGGCATAGCCAGTTTGTGGGAGAGGGCTTCTGCCCTCGATAGAGGACAAAAAGCCTCCCGCAGGTTCGGGACCTGCGGGAGGGTAGATCGAGTGGACGGCCAAGGAAGGAGAACAAGATGAAAAAATTCAACATCGTCGAAATCATCTGGCATGATCTGGGAGACTGGCTCTCCTGCTACAAAAATGACCCCATTCCTTCCCCTTCTCTCCAGGCCATGGCCGAGGAGGGGGTAGTCTTTGACAACTGTTTCTGTACTGCCCCTCAGTGCTCACCGAGCCGCTCCAGCATCATGACCGGCCGATACCCCCATTCCAACGGCATGATGGGTCTGGCTCACAGGGGATGGGAGTACAAGAAGGGGGAGAAGGATCTTCCCCACCTCCTAAGCGAGACAAGTTATGACACTTACCTCTTTGGCTGTCAGCACGAGTACAACTACGAGGACGAGGCCAAGATGGTGCAAATAGGCTATCAGCATGCCGACTACCACACATCGCGCTGCCATGAGGTCGCCGATATGGCCTGTCGCTTCTTTGAGCAGGAGGCCAAAGACCAACAGCCTTTCTTCGTCTCCATCGGCTTTAGTGAAGTCCATCGAAAGTACGGGACGGAATACGATCCGGACATTTTGGACAAGATCACAGTCCCGGGTTTCCTTCCTGACCTGCAGATCGTGCGCAAGGACATTGCCACCTTCTACCGGACTATACAGAGGGCGGACGAAGCCACCGGGCAAATCTTGGAAGCGATAAAGCAAAGCGGTATCGAGGAAAATACCCTGGTGTTCTTTACCACCGATCACGGTCCGGAATTCCCCAGGGCTAAGATGACGCTCTATGATCCTGGACTTAAGGTCGCTCTGATTATGAAGTACCCCGGAGTCTTGGAATCGGGAAGGAAAGTGGAAAAGCTGATAAGCAACGTGGACATCTTCCCTACGATTTTAGAGGCCCTCGGAATTTCCATCCCGGAGAATGTCCAGGGCAGAAGCTTCTGGCCATTACTTGTGGAAGGGGAATATGAGCCTCGGCAAGAGATCTATGCGGAGCTCACCTGGCATGCCCTCTACGACCCGATGAGGACCATTCGCACCCGCCACTATAAGTACATCAGGAACTTCCAACCGGGCCGGCCCATCCTGATGGGAGGGCCTCCGGCTCAGCGCTACGGGGCAGAGATGATCGAGAGATACTATAACCAGCCCCGTCCAGAGGAAGAACTTTATGACCTGGAGAGTGATCCCTGGGAGAGGGAAAATCTGGCCGGCAAACCAGAATATCGGAAGATGCAGGAAAACCTCCGCAGCCGTCTAATGGTTTTTCTTGAGGAAACAGACGATCCACTCCTGAGAGGGCCTGTGCCCCATCCTGGAAGGAAGGGTTATGAATGCTTCTGGATTAAGGAAGGGGAGAATTTCAAGCTTAGGATAGCCACGGATTTCAAGGAATATCCGATTTGAGCTATCGGGTGTAGCCCGGCCAAGAGTCAGTACTCCGCAACAGAGGTTCTGAGGGCCGTCTGGGCTCACCCGAGGACGGGTGAGCGAGCCCGTCAGATAATTTGTCTATGCAGCAGAGTCTATTGAGATGCTCTCCATATCTAAAGGAACATGAGCCCGTTACGGCGTACGGAGACTATATCTTCAAATGGTTTAGAGAAAAAGATGCCCCCTTTCCAGCTACTCATAAAACCGGCTGGCCCGGATTGTAACCTTCAATGTACCTATTGCTTTTACCGTCGGGTGAGTAAGCTCTTCCCCGCCGGCCAGGCCCATCGCATGAGCAGAGAAGTACTGGAGGAGATGATCCGGCAATACCTGAACCTCAGGTTCCCGGTCTCTTCCTTCTCCTGGCAGGGAGGGGAACCTACCCTCTGCGGTCTGGATTTTTTTCAACAGGCAGTGAGACTCCAGATGAAGCACGGCTGCGAGGGGCAAGTGGTGAGCAACGCCTTCCAGACCAATGGAATCCTTCTTGACCAGGACTGGTGTCGGTTTTTTAATCGGTATAAGGTTCTGGTCGGTCTGAGCTTGGACGGCCCACGGTCCCTGCACGACTCCTACCGGAGGGGAAACGGCAAGGGCACCTGGAAGGAGGTGATGCGAGCGGCGAGACTGCTTTCCGACTACAAAGTCGAATTTAACATACTGGCTATGGTTACCCGCAAAAGCGGGACCAAGGCCAGGGAGCTCTTCTACTGGTTCCTGGGGCACGGTTTGCGCTATCTTCATTTTATCCCCTGTCTGGAAAGGCTTGCCCCGGGCGAGGGATTGGCTCCCTTTTCAGCCACAGCCGAGGGGTATGGGGATTTCCTCTGCGAATTGTTCGACCTCTGGTGGGAGAACCGTAACCAGGGAATATCCATACGCCTTTTCGATGC
>JAUWEO010000105.1 GCA_030608245.1 Candidatus Latescibacterota bacterium | reverse complement strand
ATTCTCTCCCTTTATCTTCCCCAATTTCAGCTTCGCTTTCTTTTCTAATCTGGCTATTGAGGTCAATCAAAACAGCAGTGATTTTCTCAGCATCGAATTCCAGGCCTAAGGCAAAGTATCTTTCTCCATTAATTCTTAGTAGAGATTGTTTCCGGCCTCGTAAAGATTTCTCCGTTCCTTTCTCAACAATAAAACCGTCCTCTTTCAGGTTCTTAATTAAATCAGTAATTGTACCTAAGCGAATATTAGTTATTTGATTGAGTTTGGTGCGAGAGATGGGTTGATTTTCTCTTATAACACTAAGAAGAAGCTTCTCTTTTTGTTCCATTTTTTTACGAATTGTCTTTTTCATATCAAAAATATACCCATTCAATCTTTCATTGTCAAGTTTTATTTCCTATTTCTGAAAAAATCCTGGCTCCTCCTGTTAAGGCCCTATAAGATAAGCTGGTAATTCTGAAGACGTCTCAATTGTGAAACTATGAGGCTATAAGAGGCCTCAGATAATTAACCTGACACTCAAGGTCCCTAATCATTCTGTTGATGAATCCTTTTTTTTGCTTGACACCACTGTTCCCTTCTCTTATACTTTGTCCACCAGTTTGCAGGAAGCACATCGGATTTGTGGTCTGTTCTTAGTTAGGGGTCTTAAGCAAATCAACAATAGCACTTGTAACCTTCGGGTTGTGAACAAAAGAGGAGGAAAAGGATATGAGTAAGCTCGCTGTCAACGGAGGAAAAAAACTCAGAACGAAGGCCTTTCCGACCTGGCCGGTGCACGACCAGCGAGAAAAAGAGGCCTTAAACGAGGTCTTAGAGAGCGGAAAATGGTGGCACGGGGAGAAGGTGAAGGAATTTGAGCAGAAATTCGCAGCCTACCAAGATGCCAAATATGGAATCACAACGACTAATGGGACAGCGGCTCTGGAGATAGCCTTGATCGCTGCCGGAGTGGGAGCAGGAGACGAGGTGATTGTCCCGCCCTATACATTCGTCGCCACCGCCACTGCTGTCCTGAAAGTCAATGCCATCCCCGTTTTTGCCGATATTCAGCCGGATACTTTTAACATCGATCCCCAACACATTAGAGAGACCATTACGGATAAGACCAAGGCGATTGTACCGGTTCACTTTGCGGGGTTGCCGGCGGATATGGACGAAATCACCGCCATTGCCCGTCAGCACCACCTAACCGTCATTGAAGATGCCGCCCATGGCTGGGGCAGCAAGTGGAGAGACAGAGGTGTGGGCGCTATTGGAGATCTGGGCGGATTTAGCTTCCAGATGAGCAAAAATATCACCGCTGGAGAGGGGGGAATAATCCTTACCAACTCTGAAGAGCTGGCGGATACTTGCCGTTCTTACTCCAATTGTGGACGGGGAAAGGATAAACCCTGGTATGCACATTACCTCTTGGGTGGTAATTATCGGATGACCGAGTTCCAGGCGGCCATTTTGTTAGCGCAACTGACCAGATTGGACGACCAGGTGACCCGCAGACAGGAGAATGCCCGCAAATTAAACCAGGCCCTCTCTGACTTCCCAGGGCTTGAACCCTTAAAAAACGACCCCCGTGTCCCCAGAAGGTCGTACCACCTCTACTGTTTTCGTTATCTGGCAGAGCAACTTCCGGGTGCACCGAGGAATCGGTTTATCGAGGCATTGAACGCTGAAGGTATCCCTTGTAGCGGAGGTTACCCCCATCCGTTGTACAAAAATCCCCTGTTCCAGCGAAGGGGCTCTGGTCCCAAATTCTGTCCCCTATCCTGCCCCTACTATGGGAAGACAGTGGATTACAGTCAAACCCATTGTCCGATGACAGAAAAGATCTGTGAAGAAGCGGTTTGGTTTACCCATAATCTGCTTTTGGGAACCGAGGAAGACATGAATGACATTATAACAGCGATTCACAAAATTATCAGCAACATAAATGAGCTTCGGTAGGGGGAAAAGATGCTTCCGAAAACAGTGAGAAGAATTCGGGCCAAGGTTCAAAGCTGGTCTCCTTCGGCCAAGGGACAGATCATTGCTCAGCCAGTAATCCGCCCTGTTGTCTCCCAAGGCGGATATCACCAAAACGGAATAAGGTAGGCCCTGAACGAACTGAAGAGAGAGGGAAGAATTTCATTCTCACAAATCTCAACAAACTGTGAAACATCTAAATAGCGATTATCCTGACGAAGAGTTTGACAAATGTCCGGTTTTGTGCTAAATTTACTTATCATCTGGGAATTCAACCAACAGGATATCTATGGACCACTTAACTGCACAACTGGGACGGGGAAGACTCATCCGGTTTTTTGACCAATTGGGCAAGTTTGGGATATTGCTCAGTCGTGTCTTCCGTGCCTTTTCAGATTTTCCCACCTATGGGCGTTTGGTTGTCGGACAGATGAGAACTATAGGAATGGAGTCACTTCCCCTTGTGGTTCTCACCGCAGTGTTCGTGGGAATGGTGGCTTCCATTCAGACTGCTTACCAGTTGCAGGGACGAGCACCACTCTACCTTACTGGGAGTGCGGTGAGTAAGATGATCTTTTTAGGGGTAGGGCCGGTGACTACTGCCCTTGTCCTATCTGGGCGAGTGGGAGCAAGTATAGCAGCCCAACTGGGCACGATGAAGATCACCGAGCAGATAGATGCCCTGGAATCGATGGCATTTGATGCTCTCTCTTATTTGGTTGTGCCTCGCGTTATTGCTGGAATGATAATGCTTCCTATTTTGGTCATATTTGCCGATGCCATTGCTATTGCGGGTGCTTGGTTGACGGCCGTCCTCAGCGCAGGGCTCAGCTCCCACGAGTTCTTCAAGGGCCTGCAGATGTTTTTCCTGCCTATGGATGTAATAGGCGGACTCATCAAGGCCTTTTTCTTCGGCCTTACCATCACCCTGGTGCCTTCCTTTTACGGATTCAATACCACCGGAGGGGCAGAGGGTGTTGGCCGGGCTACTACCAATGCAGTGGTTGTCTGCTGCCTCTCTATTCTGGTGCTGGACTATATAATAGCGGCGATTATCATTTAACTTACTACTATGATTGAGATTAAAGACCTTTCAAAAAGCTTCGAGGGCAAATCTGTGCTCAACGGGCTGGACCTGCAGGTACAACAGGGCGAAACGATGGTGGTGATCGGACGCAGCGGTTGTGGCAAAACCATCCTTTTGAAGCTCATCATTGGACTGCTTAAGCCCGATAATGGATCAATACTTATCAACAGAGTAAATATAGTGACGGCTAAGTACAAGAAACTTCGAGAAATGAGAAAAACAATGGCTATGGTTTTTCAAGGGGCGGCCCTGTTCGACTCCCTTACTGTAGAGCAAAATGTGGGATTGGCCCTGCGGAGATATTCGGGTCTGCCTGAGGATAAGATGACAGAGAAGATCCGCAACTGTTTGGCTATGGTTGAACTGGAGGGAACTGAACAACTGATGCCAGCGGAACTCTCCGGAGGCATGAAGAAGAGAACGGCTATTGCCCGGGCTATAGCTATGGGGCCAGAGATTGTTCTCTACGACGAACCCACCGTCGGCCTTGACCCCATAACTGCCCAGAACATCGTTGCCTTAATAGTTGATCTTCAGAAGAGGATCTCTGCCACCTCGATTGTGGTTACTCATGACCTTTCTGTTGCGTACCAGATCGGACACAAAATAGCCATGCTTCACGACGGCAAAATCCGATTTGTGGGCAATCCGGAGCAGATTAAAACCACCAAAGACGAAATTATTAAACACTTTGTAAGTGGAGGTACTCTCTGATGCTAAAATGGGGAACTGAGGCCAAAATAGGATTAATGATATTCGTTTCCGTCGTTCTTCTGGTGGTGGGAATTATGGCTTTGGGTAATTACCGTTTCCTCCGCCGGGGGTACACCCTGACAGTAATGCTTAATAACGTCCGAGGATTGCGCAAGGGTGACCCCGTCACTTTGCTGGGGATGGAAATTGGCAAGGCACAAGAGATAAGTCTTAGAGACAACCAGGTAGCAGTGACGGTCAGGATTGAGCATAAGTTCAAATTCCCTGTGGACTCAAGTGCCAAATTACAAACTGCCAGTATGATGGGGGGAAAATGTATCGAGTTTCGCCCGGGAACAAGCGAAGAGTACTTAAAAGGGGGCGATACAATTATAGGGGAATATGAGCCTGAGGTGGCCGAGCTGGCGACTGCGGCACAAGCAGTGAGTCAACAGTTGCAATTGGTGCTCGGACAGTTGAATTCTGTCCTGAACAAACTTGATCCGGAGGAGATTAACGAGAGTTTTACCAGCATAAAACAGGCCGGGCAACAATTGCAGAAAACAACCCTGACCAGCGGCCGCCAATTGGAGACCGCCCTTAAAAACTTTGAGGTTCTTTCAAAGAATCTCAACCAACTGGTCAGTTCCCCAAAGGTGGATAGTTCCCTTACCGCTCTGGCGCAAAGCTCACAGGATCTGAAGCAGATCACCGCCAGATTGCAACGCTCCTCGGCCTCTCTAAAGCTAATACTGGGAAAAGTGGAGAGAGGAGAAGGAACACTGGGAAAATTGGCAAAAGACGACAGCCTTTACTATAACATCCAGAACCTCACGGAAGAGCTGCGAGAGCTGATTCAGGATTTCCAAAAACATCCCCGCAAGTATATTCGTCTTAAATTGTTTTAGTTTGAACCAGGCTGTTTGGCCACAAAGAGATTCACCCTGGGTGAGATGATGAAAAGCGAGAATTTTTTCTACCTATTTGCCTTTTTGATGGAAGTCTGCATCGTCATCGCTTTCTTTGCCCTGCCCCTTTTTGCCATAAAACTGGGGGCGTCTGTTTTTCAACTGGGGCTAATGGGATCAACCGCTGCTCTCTGCTACATCCTTGGCAGTATTTACTTGGGACATTTATCAGACATCTTGGGCAGGAAGAGAATAATTTTCTTAGGGTGTTTGTCTTTCGGGATACTCATTGGAATTATCAGCTTCGCAGACTCTGTCGGAAAGGTTATTTTGCTATATATGCTGAGTGGCGGACTGAGTATGGCACTATTCTGGCCCCCATTTGAGGCCTGGATCGCGGATAGCACAATGGGTTCAGCTCTACCAAAGGCCTTGGGAAAATTTAACATAGCCTGGAGCGTGGGTGCTTTCCTCGGTCCTTTGACGGGAGGATTTCTGTTCAAGGTCGACTATCGTCTGCCCCTTTATGCGACCGTTTTGCTCTCCTTGTGTATTGCCGGGGCATTGCTTTGTTTCTCTCCGGAGAAAAAGGTCGGATTTGAACAGAAACGGACAATCGTTCGGAACCCCAACCAGAAAGACAGTAGAGGGACCCTTCTTTCCATTGCCTGGATAGCGAATTTCGCCAGTTTCTTCGTCCTGGGAGTAGTACGATATCTGTTCCCTAAACTTGCTGTCCATCTCGGGATCGATACCCGAACCCTGGGGCTGCTTATGGCCGTCCCGGCTTTCTCTCAAGGATGGGGTTTCTTCCTTTTGGCCAAAAATACCCGTTGGCAATATCGGCTTAAGCCTGTAATGGCAACTCAAGGATTAACTGTTCTGGCAATGCTGCTGATATTTTTCTCTGATTCTCCCATATTCTTCGGCGCTGCTTTTCTCATCGTGGGTGCTAATTTAGCCACCAGCTATACCCTCAGTATCTTCTACAGTCTGCACCAAGAGGTGAAAAAAGGGCGGATGAGCGGTTTTCACGAGGCCATCTTGGGTATGGGATTTTTAGCCGGCCCGATGTCAGGAGGCCTTGTTGCCAAATATCTCGGGCTGCGGGCACCCTATCTACTCTGCGGAGCTGCAATTTTGGCAGCTATCGCTCTGGAATTTTTTATCCTGCAGCATAAGCTCTGTCGAGATAAGTAACTGACTGCCGGGGTTACGCTCTCCTAAAACTCCCTCTGACAAGATTAACAATCACAAAGGCGAAGGTATTGAAACACTGAGTCTTATCATTGAATCGTAGGGTATTCCTTCTTCCAATTCCAGAGAGACATTTTCAGGGAAAGCGCAGAGGAAAAAAGAAATGAGCAGAGAATTGAGCCCCTATGCAACGATTTTCGCCAGATGGGGTGGGCCGTCCCAGGAAGTGAAAGTCGCCCTTCTGGGGGCGTCCGGTTCAGTGGGGTGGAAAAGTTTGGCCACAGTCTCAGGGATGCCTAATGCAAAAATAGTAGCGGTAGCAGGCCGAAATAGAGAACGATTAGAGGCAGCCCTGAAGGAAGATGCTCTGCCCGGATTCGATAAGAGCAAGGTACAAATATATGCCGGGGAAAGGGGATTTGAAACCATGCTCCGGAATGAGGAGATTCAGGCAGTTATCTCTGCTGCTCCCAGCAAGGTGCATACCCAACAGGGGGTGGCTATTGCAGAAGCAGGTAAAAATCTCCTGATAGAAAAACCACTGGCTTTATCTATTCCAGAGTGCGATATTCTGATTGATGCTTTTCGAAGAGCTGATAAGCAGTTAGGAGTTATTTTCCAATTAAGATATAACCCGGAGATAAG
>JAUWEO010000205.1 GCA_030608245.1 Candidatus Latescibacterota bacterium | reverse complement strand
GAATTTGTGGGGGTAGGGTCATTTGGCCATGTGGAGACAACGAAAAGCATCCTGCTTGCGTTCACCGGAATTGTAACTGCGCTGCCACTTCTTCTGTTCGCCTCTGCTGCCAGGAAAATTAACCTTTCAACTTTAGGGCTTATGCAGTATATTGCTCCCACCCTGCAATTCTTACTGGGGGTACTTGTGTACGGGGAGCCCTTCACCAGAGCTCGCATGACTGGATTTTTGGTGATCTGGATCTCACTCTTCATCTATTCTGTTGAAGGGATTGTCAATAAAGGAAAAAGGTTCCGCTTATCTCTCCAATAGGTTATAATGGCTCAGCTTCTTGTTAGGATTTACCCCAACGCTTCCCGGGATGAAATCCTCGGGTTCGATGAAGGAGGAAAACTGAAAGTCAAAGTCTGCGCCCCCCCGGTGAAGGGAGCGGCTAACAAACAACTGGTGAAACTACTGGCTAAACGGCTGGGGATAGGAAAATCCCAGATCTCCATCCTCTCCGGTGAGAAAGGGCGAGATAAGTTGATCGAAATCAGGGGAATTGCTAAACCGATTGCAGACTTGCTGAAGGGAAAATCTCTGTAGATAGTGAGACTCAATGCTGACTGCAAATCCACACTATTCCCGCTGGATCAATTTTGGAAACACAGTGTTCAGAGATCTAAAAGGAGAAAAGACGTGGGGAAAGCTAAGATAGGAATTATCGGTGGCAGCGGACTTTACGACATCGAAGGTATAACAGACTTAAGAAGCGTAAGAGTGAAGACCCCCTTCGGTGACCCCTCAGATGAATACCGGTGGGGAACCTTAGAGGGTAGGGAGGTGGTTTTTCTGCCCCGCCACGGCCGGGGACACAGGTTGCTGCCCACAGAGCTCAATTACCGGGCTAATATCTATGGCTTCAAAAAATTGGGCGTGGAATGGATTATTGCTATCTCCGCTGTGGGAAGCTTTAAACAGGAGATAAGGCCGCTGGATATTGTGATCGTTGACCAGTTTTTTGACCGCACCAACCAGGCCCGGGAGAGCACCTTCTTCGGGGATGGCATCGTGGCACATATCTCTTTTGCTGAGCCCCTCTGCCCGGTGCTGCGAGAGATACTCTGCCAAGTTGCCACCCAAGTGGGAGCCAGGGTTCATATGGGAGGCACTTATCTGAATATGGAAGGTCCAGCCTTCTCTACCAAGGCAGAGTCTCTGATTTATAAAAGCTGGGGTATTGATGTGATTGGGATGACCAATATGACAGAGGCAAAGCTGGCTCGAGAGGCAGAGATCTGCTATGGCACGCTGGCTATGGTGACTGACTACGACTGCTGGTACAAAGGCGAAGATGTCCCCATCGTCACGATCGATCAGGTCATCAAGAATCTGCTCAAAAACACCGATGTGGCCAAAGAAATACTAAAAAAAGCCGTGCCGCTTATTTCTGAACAAAGGAACTGCCTGTGCACTACTGCTTTGAAAGATGCAATCATAACTCCTAAAGATATGATCCCTCCCGAGACAAAAAAAAGGGTGGAATTGATAACAGAAAAATATTTGTAATCAAGGATGTACCGGCACTGCATCCTCACAAGGGAGACCGAATAGATGTTTGAACCAGTTTCTAATCAACCTGATTTCCTGCAGATAGAACACCGCATTCTGAAGTTCTGGGACCAGAACAAGACATTCGAGAAGCTTCGCCGGAAAAACCAGGGCAAGAAGCGTTTTTCTTTTCTTGATGGCCCTATCACAGCCAATAACCCGATGGGAGTGCATCATGCCTGGGGCCGGACCTACAAAGACATCTTTCAGCGATACAAGGCTATGTTGGGTCACGAGACACGCTACCAGAACGGCTTCGACTGCCAGGGGCTCTGGGTTGAGGTAGAGGTGGAAAAAGAACTGGGATTTAAATCCAAACGGGACATCGAGAAATACGGTATCGATCGCTTTGTGGAGAAGTGCAAGGAACGGGCAAGGAAATTCTCCCAGATTCAGACCCAGCAGTCGATTCGGCTCGGTTATTGGATGGACTGGGACAATTCCTATTACACGATGTCCGACGAGAACAATTACACCATCTGGCATTTTCTCCAACAGTGTCATCAGAAGGGCTGGATTTACAAGGGGCACGACGTGATGCCCTGGTGCCCCCGCTGCGGAACCGCCATATCCGAGCATGAAATCGCCACCGAAGGCTACCAGGAACTGACTCACACCGGTATCTTCCTTGAGTTTCCTCTGACGGAAAAAACGAATGAATACCTGTTAGTCTGGACAACTACCCCCTGGACATTAACCTCGAATGTGGCCGCAGCCGTGCATCCTGAGTTCGTATATGTTAAAGTTAAACAAGGAGAAAAATACTACTACCTGGCAAAAGAGCGGCTGGAGGTCCTAAAGGGCAAATACAAAATCATAGAGGAAATTTCTGGACAACGGCTGACGGGGTTTACCTACCAGGGGCCTTTTGACGAACTGGAGGCCCAACTGGGAGTGGAACACCGGGTTATTCCCTGGAAAGAAGTAAGCAGTCAGGAGGGAACTGGTATCGTACACATCGCCCCCGGCTGTGGAAAAGAGGACTTCGCCTTGAGTAAGGAGTTCAATCTGGCTGTAATCGCTCCTCTGGATGAATCTGGCAACTTTATCCAGGGATTCAACGGGTTTTCCGGTCGAAATGTCTTTGAGGTTACACCGACCATCTTGGAGGATCTGAAAAACAGACAACTGGTGTACAAAACCGAGCGGTACACTCACCGCTATCCGGTCTGCTGGCGCTGTAATACCGAGCTGGTATTCCGCTTGGTGGATGAATGGTTCATCTCAATGGACCAGCTCCGATATCAAATAATGGAGGTGGCCAAGCGGATAACCTGGATACCGGCGTTTGGACTGGAACGGGAGTTAGACTGGCTGCGAAACATGCACGATTGGTGTATCTCCAAGAAGCGCTACTGGGGATTAGCCCTGCCTATCTTCGAGTGTCAATGCGGCCATTTTGAGATAATCGGCAGCGAAGATGAGCTTAAGGCCAGGGCAGTAGAGGGATGGGAAGAGTTTAAAGACCATTCTCCCCATCGTCCCTGGATAGATGCGGTAAAGATAAAGTGCGAGAAGTGTGGCAAGCCGGTCCCCCGTATTCCCGATGTGGGCAATCCCTGGTTGGATGCCGGCATAGTCCCGTACTCCACGTTAAGGTACCGCCACGATCGGGTATACTGGGAACAATGGTTCCCCGCGGATTTCATCACCGAGACGTTTGTGCTCCAGTTCCGCAACTGGTTTTACTCCCTTTTAGCTATGAGCACCGTGCTGGAGAACCGGGAGCCTTTCCGCACTGTGCTGGGGCATGCCAAAGTGTTGGACGGAAGCGGGGAAGAGATGCACAAGAGCAAGGGCAATGCCGTCTGGTTC
>JAUWEO010000090.1 GCA_030608245.1 Candidatus Latescibacterota bacterium | reverse complement strand
CCTTTTCTTGACCCGGCCTATTACAAGGACAAGTTTCACGCTGAGGGCCGCCGCGTCATCCTGACCTTCGGGTTGCTGAATCCGAACAAAGGTCTTGAAGTGGCCATTGAGGCTCTTGCCTCAGTGATGAAAGAGTTCCCTGATGTCTTGTATATTGTGCTAGGCGCCACTCATCCAGAGGTCAAACGCCGCTTTGGTGAGCAATATCGGGTTTCGTTAGAAAGATTGGTCAAGCAGTTGAAATTAGAGCGACACGTTGTTTTCCATAACAGATTTGTGAAACTCCAAGGGTTGTTGCAATTTCTCGTTGCGGCAGATATCTGTGTAACACCATATCTGTCGAAGGAACAAAGTGCTTCGGGATCGCTGGCCTATGCGCTGGGGTGTGGGAAGGCGGTCATTTCTACTCCCTATTGGTATGCTGAAGAGCTGTTGGCCGATGAGCGCGGGTGCCTGGTGCCTTTCAGAGATGCAAGTGCATTGGCCACTCAGCTGTGCGAATTACTGGGCAACGAAACAAAACGGCATCGTCTGCGGAAACGAGCTTACCGATTCGGACGGGAGATGGTCTGGAAGGAAGTGGCAGGTAGCTACTTTAAGGCTTTTCAGCGGGCTATACAAGAGCATGGTAAGCTGGCAGTGCGTTCACGTGTTCGGCGCACTGCGGTGGAACAACTAGCCGTCCCTGAGGTCAACCTGGATCATCTCCGGATGATGACTGACGATACAGGAGTTTCTCAGCACGCTTTTTACACCACCCCGAACCGCTCCCACGGCTACTGCACCGATGATAATGCCCGCGCAGCGATCGTTGCTCTGATGGATTTCAGACTTTTCAAGGATGAAAGCATTTTGCCCCTTTTGCATATCTATCTGGCTTTTCTTGATTATTCCTTGAACAGAGAAAAAGGTCGGGTGCGAAATTTTATGTCCTACGACAGGCGATGGCGTGAAGAGGTGGGTTCAGAGGACAGTCATGGCCGAACACTGTGGGCGTTGGGCGTCACTGTGGACAATGCGCCCACAGACGCCATTTTGGGATTTGCCACCAGCTTATTCAATCAGACACTACCTGCTTGTCTATCTTTTACCTCACCTCGGGCTTGGGCATACTCTATCTTGGGCTGTCGGGAGTATCTTCAGCGATTCGGTGGCGATCGGGAAGCGCGAGATACCCTCCAGTCACTGGCACAGCGGCTCTTCGATCTATTCGGGACGAACAGTTCGGAAGAATGGCCCTGGGGGGAAGATATCGTCGCTTATGCTAATGCCCGTCTGCCTCAAGCCCTGATTGCCGCAGGACAGTGGCTTGAAGATGAGGCAATGTGGCATCAGGGAGTGCGCTCACTTGAATGGCTGCTTGAAATCCAAACTGCGAAAGACGGCCACCTCTCACTGATAGGCAACAAGGGCTGGTTTAAGCGGGGTGGAAAGAGGGCACGATTTGATCAACAACCCATTGAAGTCGCTGCCCTCGTGGACGCCTGTTATGAGGCTTACACGGCAACTCAGAACAAAATCTGGCATACAGAGATGAACCGATGTTTCGACTGGTTCTTAGGCAGAAACGACCTTCGCGAGATAGTATATGATTTCAGCACAGGAGGTTGCCGAGATGGGCTGCAATCCGCCGGTGTGAATCGCAATGAGGGAGGTGAGTCCACAGTCTGCTGGCTAATGGCACTCCACCGGATGCATGAAACTGCTCAGACAGGTACCCCTGAGGTTGAAGAATCGGTAGCGGAGCATGAGGAAGGCATAATCGTAAGCGACTGAACATAAAAGGTATGCCCGGTTTCGATAGGGAACCACCTAATAATATTGTGAACTTGGTGATTCCGACCTTAAACGATGATATGCAGGATGTAAGGCAGATGCTTAGTTGGATTACGGAGAACATCGGCCCTGAGGGTGACCTAAGCAGGAGAATCAACCACTGTACTTGCTTGGTCATCCTGGTGATGCTCGGGGCCCTGTCTTCAGGCTGTGAAAGAGAAGAGAAGCAGAATCTTCAGTCTAAGCAACAGCCCAAGATTTGACCTTGCATACCGCGATGGGTCCGGTATTGTATGCTCTGGAGATGGAACAAGGTTGGTTTGAAAGAAACAACATCAAAGTGGAAGATGTGGTTGAGTTTCTAAACCGTCAAGCTGGAGGAGTGTTTACCATGAGGTTAGGCAGACGAAGGGAAAAGGATGTGAAGAAGCTGATGCTCGAACATCAGCAAAAGGTGACTATGTGCTTGGCGGAGATGGAGAAGGCAATCAAGGCATACTTAGGTGATAACATAGATTCTGCAAAGACCTATGCCTTAGAGGTACATAAAACCGAAAGTGAAGCCGATACCATCCGCCGGCGAATTGCCAGAGAACTCTACGAAGGCGCATTTTTGCCTCTACATCGGGAGGATTTTCTAAACCTGGTCGAGGCAATGGATAAGGTAGCCGATGCCGCAGAATCTTGCTGTGACTTCCTGCTGTTACAGAGGCCTGAAATACCCAAAGAATTTGGGCCGAAATTTGCAGGGATTACCAAGAACTCCATCGACTGTTTCCAGCCTTTGATGCAGGCTTATGCCAGCTTGTATGAGGATTTCTCTACCACCCTGGAGCGTATACACCAGGTCAATCTGGAAGAAGAGGAGGTTGACCGGGAGGAATGGGAACTCGCCCGGATTATTTTTAAAGGCAACTTGGAACTGGCACATAAGATGCTGTTAAGGGAGTTGATTGAGAAGATAACCACCATCTCCGATAAAGCTGAGGATGCCTCCGATAAATTAGAGATTTTGCTAATAAAACGCCGAATATAAGGTCGGCCACCTGGCTTGCCGCGACATGAACCTCCTGGCTCGGCCTTCCTGTTGTTCTTGTCGGCCTGTTTCAAAATAGTTCAGAATACGATGATTCTTATTTTATTGGTAACAAGCTTTTATGTGGGCTGGAATATCGGGGCGAATGACACTGCTAACTGCATAGGCACTTCGGTGGGCTCAGGGTTGCTGAGCTACAAGAGGGCAGTCTATTTAATAGCTGTTTTTGCTATACTGGGCGCCTTGTTGCAGGGCCAGCCAGTGATGAAAACCATTGGTAAAGGTGTGGTTACTGATACACTGCCTCGCTTAGCCATTCTTGTGGCTATGCTTTCAGCAGGTGCCTTTGTCACTCTGGCCACCACACTGAAATTACCGGTATCTACCTCTCAAGCCATAGTTGGTGCTATCGCTGGGGTAGGCGTAGCCGCCGGGGCTCCAGTGAACCTCTCCAAAATTACGACCATTGTGGGTTGTTGGGTGATCTGTCCACTTTTGACCGCGACACTTTCCTTTGTACTTTATCACCTCTCGTCTTTGCCTGCGCGGAAGCTCACAAACATACGGCTCTGGAGCAGAATCCTGGGCTCGCTGGTTGTACTCAGTGCCTGCTACATGGCGTTCTCCTTAGGAGCAAACCATGTGGGCACTGCTATGGGGTCTGTGGCAGATATGATCGGTTCAAGTCGGTGGTTGACTGTATTGGGTGGAGTAGCACTTGCCAGTGGTTTACTGAGTTACGGAAAGGGCGTGACCGAAACCGTAGCCAGGGGGATAACCCCGCTTGACCCGTTGAGCGCATTTGCCGCCCAGACCTCGGCGGCTATGGCTGTGCACTTTTTTTCTATCCTGGGCATACCTGTTTCAACTTCACAGGCAATTGTGGGTGCAGTGGTTGGAGTAGGACTTGTAAGAGGCACGAAAACGGTTAGCAGGCGTAGGCTTATGGACATAATCTTGGGCTGGATTGCTACACCAACTGTAGCGGGATTGGTCTCATTCTCTCTGTATAAACTTCTGTTGTACTGACTTAATTGATCTTTCGATTCCCTCCAAAGGGCAACTGACAACGATCGACTCATACCACTTCAGATTTCCCATGGACAGAATAATCATCAAGGGTGCTCGGGAACACAACCTTAAGAACATAGACTTAGAGATCCCTCGGGACAAACTGGTGGTAATCACCGGATTATCGGGTTCGGGGAAGTCATCCCTGGCCTTCGATACCATTTACGCCGAAGGCCAGAGGCGCTATGTAGAGTCCCTCTCTGCCTACGCTCGACAGTTTTTGTCCTTGATGGAAAAGCCGGATGTTGACTACATCGAAGGGCTCTCGCCGGCTATCTCCATCGAGCAGAGAAGGGCAGCGAGAAATCCCCGCTCTACCGTAGGAACGGTTACTGAAATCTACGACTACCTGAGATTGCTCTTTGCCCGCATCGGCGTGCCTCACTGCTGGAAATGTGGGAAGGTAATCTCTAAACAGACAGTACAGCAGATTGTGGACACTATCTTGAGACTTCCTGGGGCCACCAGGATTCAGGTGTTGGCCCCGTTAGTCAGAGGCAGAAAGGGTGAGTATCGCGAGCTGTTTGAGCAAGTCAAGAGAGATGGTTATGTGCGGGTCAGGGTGGATGGACAGGTGCTGACCTTGGACTCGGAGATTAAACTGGAACGTTACAAAAAGCACTGGATTGAAGTAGTGATTGACCGCTTAGTGGTTGGACCTGAGATTGGCAAGCGACTCACCGACTCGATAGAGACCGCCTTGTCCTTGGGTGAAGGGCTTGTCTTGGTAGATGTGGTAGGCAAAGAGGAACTGCTTTTCTCGGAACATTTTGCCTGTCCGGACTGTGAAGTGAGCTACGAGGAGATAGAGCCGCGGATGTTCTCGTTTAACAGTCCCTACGGCGCCTGCCCCACCTGCGACGGCCTGGGAGTGAAGATGGAGGTCAACCCTGAATTGGTAGTGCCTGACCCCAATCTCTCCATTAACCAGGGTGCTATCGCCCCCTGGGGAGCTCCTGAGGAGCGCTGGTTCTTTCATCGCCTGCGCAGGGTCGGCAGGACCTGTAGCATCGACTTTGACTTGACTTTTAACAAGTTGACCGAGAAGCAAAAGAAAGTGGTGCTTTACGGAACCGAGGACGGCCAGTTCGAAGGGGTTATTCCTAACTTACAGCGGCGATACAGACAGACTGAATCCGACGGGGTAAGGGAGTGGATAGAGCGTTTTATGAGCACTTATACCTGCCCTCAGTGTCAAGGCAGCCGAATGAGACCAGAGAGTATGGCGGTGAAGATAAGGGACAAAAATATTGCTGAGATAACTGCCTTTTCAGTTAAAGAAGTTCGGCAATTTTTTTCGGTACTCAGACTTTCTTCTAAGGAGCTGACAATTGCTCACCAGATACTCAAAGAGATTAAGGACAGGTTAGGTTTCTTGATGAATGTAGGGTTGGACTACCTTACCTTGAATCGAGCCGCTGCTACCCTCTCAGGGGGAGAAGCGGAGAGGATAAAATTGGCTACCCAGATCGGCTCACAACTGGTTGGCGTTCTGTATATTCTGGACGAACCAAGTGTTGGACTTCATCAACGGGATAACAAAAAGCTATTAAAAACACTGTGTGCCCTGCGAGATCTGGGCAATACCATCCTCATTGTGGAGCATGACAAGGAGACCATTGAGACAGCAGACTATGTGATTGACCTGGGACCGAGGGCAGGGCTGCAAGGTGGTCAGGTGGTGGCCACTGGCACTCCGGCCGAAATCTGCCGGAATGAATCTTCGCTGACTGGACAATATCTCTCCGGGAAAAAGCAGATTCCGGTCCCCTCCCGCAGGCACCAGGGAAACGGCAAGTGGCTCTCCATCCTTGGTGCCGAGGGGCACAACCTGAAATCAATAGATGTCCATATCCCTCTGGGGATTTTTACCTGTGTAACCGGTGTCTCCGGATCGGGGAAAAGCACTCTGGTGAACGAGACTCTTTACCGGGCATTGGCCCGCAGATTTTACAAAACCAAAGAGTCTCCCCACAAATTCAGGGGAATTGAGGGAGTTGAGGGGATTGATAAAGTCATTGACATTGATCAGTCCCCCATCGGCAGGACCCCCCGGTCCAACCCAGCTACTTACACCGGCCTTTTCACCTACATTCGCGAGCTTTTCTCCCAGGTACCAGAAGCCAAAGTGGCGGGATATAAACCAGGTCGTTTCAGTTTCAATGTAAAGGGAGGAAGATGCGAGGCCTGTCAAGGTGGCGGTCTCATCAGAATAGAGATGCATTTCCTGCCCGATGTCTATGTTACCTGTGATCTGTGCAAGGGGAGAAGATACAATCGAGAGACCCTGAGCATCAGCTACAAGGGTAAAAACATTGCCGATGTGTTGGAGATGACTGTTGATGAGGCTCTGGAGTTTTTTGCTAACATCCCCCGTATCAAACGCAAGTTGAAGACGCTTTCAGATGTGGGGTTGGGGTATATTCATTTGGGACAACAAGCTACCACTCTGTCAGGGGGAGAGGCGCAGAGGGTTAAACTTTCCACTGAACTGTCAAAGGTGGGCACCGGGAATACCCTGTACATTCTGGATGAACCCACTACTGGACTCCACTTCGAGGATGTTAAAATGCTGTTGGATGTCCTTAACAGATTGATAGATATCGGCAACACCGTGTTGGTTATCGAGCATAATATGGAGGTGATAAAAACCGCCGACTACATCATTGACCTGGGTCCCGAAGGTGGAGATGGAGGTGGATGGGTAGTAGCCGCGGGAACTCCCGAGCAGGTAGCCCATGTGGAGAACTCCTACACCGGAGAGTCCTTACGACAGTATCTGACACCAAACAGCGCCAGGAGCTGAGATTCCCAGAGTTTTGAGACCAATAACGATAGATCCCTTATCCTTTCATATGGAAACAATACAGTTGTCTAAACCAGTGGTTGTCATAATCGGAAGGCCAAATGTGGGGAAGTCCTCGCTTTTCAATCGCATCATCGGGAAAAGGGAGGCGATTGTGGACGACATTGCCGGAGTGACTCGCGATCGGAACTTTGACCAGGCCCAGTGGAGGGGGCATCATTTTATCATAGTTGACACAGGGGGGTATCTGCCTCAGAGTTCCCAAAAAATGGAAGCCTTGGTTAAAGAACAAGTGGAAATAGCAACCCAGGAGGCGGACCTGCTCCTTTTCTTGGTAGATGTTTCCACTGGGGTGTTAGGCTTGGATTTAGAGATTGTGGATATCATTCGAAAATCGGGAAAAAAGAAACTGCTGGTGGTTAACAAAGTCGACAGCGAAGACCAGGAAGATCAGGT
>JAUWEO010000173.1 GCA_030608245.1 Candidatus Latescibacterota bacterium | reverse complement strand
AAATCTGCATCATCAACAAAGGAAAGATCATCTTCACCTCCCCTACAGAACAGATCAGAGAGAGAATGAAAGACGAGATAAGCCAGGAAAAATACGACGATTTGGAAGATGTATTTCTCACACTAATTGCTACCGAACAAGAGGGGAAGGAGCTATCATGGCTGAGAAAGTGATGCGAGAGGCTGTCCCAAAGTAAGATCAAACATGCGGCTTTTCGGGTGAGATGAATAGGAGCTGGCTTCATGCAATTCGTTGTCAATCGGAGGAGAATTTGACTTTTTTCAAATCTCAGAATTGGAGGAATCTGCGGCGGTTTTTCCATTATCTGAAGCCTTACTGGTCCAAAGGCGCAATGGCAGCCATTGCAGCCGGCTTAGGAGTTATCCTAACTCTCCCCCTACCCTTGTTGTCTATCTATATCATAGACTATGTAATCGGCGAGGGTAACACATCCATCCTGCATCTGATCTGCCTGTCTCTGATTCTGTTAATTCCTCTCAGTATGCTTCTAAATTTCGTGCAGGAATACTCTCTGAAAGCCTTTGCCCGCCGGGTGATGTTAGACCTAAGGATAGCCTTGTTTCGACATCTACAGAGGCTGCCTCTCTCCTTCCTCCAGCGCACACAGACGGGGTATATTGCCTCTCGGGTGAGCGACGATGTGGGGCTTTTAGATGTCCTGCTGGCAAGAACTTACATTAGCCTGATAACCAGCATCATAGTGTTGGTCTTCGGGACATTCATCATATTCTATATGGACTGGAGATTGTCCATAGTCTCTCTTGTGATTTTGCCTTTTCTAACTACCAATAACCTTATCGCCGGCAAGAAATTGAGAGAAAGAAATGTCGCCCTTCAGGAGGCCCGGGCAGCAGCATTGTCCAAGACAGTAGAAAGTCTTGGCGGCTTCTTCGTAATGCGAGCGTTCAGAAGGGAGAAGTTCGAGCTGTGGAAGATCTTTAGGTTCAGGAGACAGGAGATCACAGCAGAGATTCAGGTGGGAGTGGTGGAGTGCATCACCAGCAGCATCGCAGGATTCTTGAATACCTTTGGGATGATTATCATCCTGTGGTGTGGGGCCTATGAGATTATCAAAGGCCGTCTGAGCTTGGGACAGTATGTCGCTTTTAATTCTTTTCTGGGCTATCTCTATGGTCCAACCAAGACTCTCTCCACACTCTATATCGATGCCCAGAAAGGGTTGGCTGCCTTGGAACGAATCTTTCAAATTATGGATTTCGGGCCCCAGGCAGCAGACCTTCCGTCGAGTGGACTGATTCGGTTCTCCCAAGGGAGAATAGAACTGCGCAATGTGGTTTTCGGTTATGGTTCAGGACCAGCTGTCTTAAAAGGCATCAACTGCCGAATCGAGCCTGGCGAAACCGTGGCCTTGGTTGGAACAAGCGGTGCCGGAAAGACCACCCTGATCTATCTCATCGGCCGTTTCTTCGAACCCACCCAAGGGCAAATCCTTGTTGATGGCTACAATATCAGAGAGATACACTCCCAAGCCCTGCGGGATCAAATCTCGATTGTGGAGCAGGATGTCTTCCTTTTCGGAGGCTCGATCGCTGACAATATCCGCTACGGGAAACCCGATGCAACCAGGGAAGAGGTAGCTTACGCAGGCAGGATGGCCAATCTGGAAGAGTTCGCTATGAAATTGCCTGGGGGTTACAACACTGAGTTGGGGCAATTGGCTCACACCATCTCGCCAGGAGAACGGCAGAGGATAGCTCTGGCCAGAGCACTTATCAGGAACCCAAAGATACTGATCTTGGACGAAGCAATGTCGGCTCTGGATACGGAATCTGAAGTGGCTATCCAGAAAGCTATCCGGCAAGCAATGAGAGGCCGAACCACTATTTTAGTCGCTCACCGACTGTCCACGGTAATGGTTGCCGACAGAGTTTTTGTAATAGCCAACGGGAAGATCGTAGAGGAAGGAGATCCCAGAGAACTCATCAAGAACGATGGCGAATTCTATAGGCTGTTTGAGAAACAGCTGAGAAGACAGACTGGCCAATCTATTTCCCAAATACAATTCTCGTGCGATGAAAAGGTATAGTATTCTTCAACAGGCGGTGAGAAAAGGCATCGTCAGTGAACGAACCATTCTCAGAATCACCGTAGCAGTCTCTGCGGTTATCATAGGGATTTTGATGGCCGTTTTCTTGGGGAGAGTAGATTTAACAGTGCAAGGCACGGGAGTGGCCATTCCTTCCTGCCAAACAGGGCCTTCTGCTGGAACAACCACAGATACTGTGTTTGCACCGGTTCAAATCCTGGTGACTTTGTCCCCGGGGAGTATCGCCAAGGTGAAACCCGGACAGCAAGCACATATTTTCCTCAACCCAGACGGGTCGAAACCAGTTCGTTGTGAAGGGACAGTCGCCGCTTTGACCTCCAGAATAGTTGAAGGCAAACACCTGCCGATAGTCTGTATCAAACCGGGAGCGAATTGGGCACAGGCCTCTGGTCTGTTGTCCTCGCCAGTACCTCCTGGCCTGCCGTGGCAGATGCCTGTAAAAGCAAAAATCGTATTAGAGGAGAACAAACCTATTTATAGACTGCTCTGGGAAACGGCCTTTCGGCGGAGGATTAGACAATGAGATGGAGAAACATAGGCGTGGAAACCATCCTTGGGATATTGTTCTTGTTACCTCTATATGGTCTTAGTGCCAACTGGGATTCTCACTCCCCATCTTGTCGCTGCGCTCCTCACAATGACGCTTAAAATACCAATGTGGCTGCAAACTATAATGTGCTCTGGGTAGTAATCAAAAATAGAAGTGAAGGTCAAGGACTTCGATATTCTGGATGATGAACAGGCTAGCAGTCATGGAGGATTTTGATTTCTCAGCTCACACCGGCAAAGGCGTCAAGGTTGCCGTGGTAGACAGCGGGATCGACACCGCACATCCGGATATTGGAGAGGTCAAAGGAGGGGTGAGTGTCCGATTAGACAAGGCGGGCCGGATTGCCTTTGGTCAAGATTGGTTCGACTCGGTGGGCCACGGCACAGCCTGCGCTGGGATCATCCGCAAAAAGGCACCTAATGTCCGGTTCTACAGTGTCAAGATCTTCGACGATGAGTCACTTTCGGCCAAAGGGGAAGTCCTGATAGAAGCCATCCGCTGGTGTCTGGCCCAGGGGATGAATGTGGTCAACCTGAGCTTGGGCACAACCGAAAGGCAACTTTTACCCTCCCTGAGGGAGGTATGTGACCACGCGGAGCAAGAAGGTGTGCTGCTTGTCTCCGCCGAACACAACGAAGGGCGGGAGAGCTTCCCGGCTTGTTTCCCTAATGTCTTCGGGGTAACCGCCGGACAGGTTTACGGAAAGTATGCCTATCTTTACCGGGAGCACCATCCAATCGGATTTGTAGCCAGGGGTGACCCCCAGAGGCTCTGCTGGGTTCAGCCCAGGTATGTCTTTATGGCCGGTACCAGCTTTGCTGCCCCTCAAATGACTGCCCTGATTGCCTTGATTTTAGAAGAATACCCCAACGCCGATTTCCATCAGGTCAAGCAGATCCTGATGGCTGACTCCTCCCGGGAAAGAAGTCGGCCTGTCTCCAATCTCACTAGGTGGACCCAAGTCAGAATCCGTAACTCTAAAGAGCTACCCCACCCCATTCCCGGGCAGCTTGACTGGATTAAGAAAGCAGCAATCTACCCTTTTAACACAGAGATGCATGCCCTGATTCGATTCCGCGATCTGTTGAACTTTGAGATTGTGGGAGTGGGTGACCCGATAGGCAAGAGATTGGTGGGCAAAGACGCCGGGGAGGCAATCGGAGCGGAATCTATTGGCCTTAAGATCGCTCATAAACTTGAACGCATTCTCGCTGATGCGGACACCTTTATTCTGGGTTATGTGGACCAATTGGGCAGATCGCTCAGGCGAGACCCGTTCAGAGAGATGTTACAAAAGGCACTCGCTCTGGGGAGGCATATCTACAGCTTAGCTCCTATCAACCCTTCAGCTTACCCGGAGATTTTCAAGATAGCAGAAAGCAAAGGGCTGAAGATCGCCTTCCCCTTCGTCTCGTCGGAGGAGTTGAGGGGAATTCCCCCTGACCGGCTGTCCAGTCCCAAGAGCATCGATATACCAGTGGTGGGGGTATTTGGTACCGGACCACAGCAAGGAAAATTCACCACCCAACTTGCTTTAAGGAGGATACTCTTGGCCCAAGGTTATCGGATAGCCCAACTCGGCAGTGA
>JAUWEO010000184.1 GCA_030608245.1 Candidatus Latescibacterota bacterium | reverse complement strand
AAACCCCGAGGCCCAGTTCAATGCCCCCGTTGAGAGTTTTTGTCTTAGTTTTCTATTGTCAAGTATTAGGATGATTTTTTCAGCGAGATCTCGTATATTCCCGTATTCAAAAAGCAACCCTGTTTGGTCATTGATGACAGAATCCTTTAATCCAGGGGCATCAGAGGCAATAACTGGGGTACCGCAAGCATTCGCCTCTATGTTTGTCAGTCCCCAACCCTCCTTAGGTGAGGGATTCACAACCACATGAGCGCGCTCCAGAAATTCTGCTTTCCGGTCTTGTCCTATGTATCCGGTGAACTCCACAATGCTATTCAGTCCGAGTTTCGCAGTTAGTCTCTGCAGCTGGTCTTTATCACTTCCTTCGCCGATAATGAGAAGCTTCACTCTGTCGATCTTAGCAGCAACTATCCGCATTGCCTTTATTAAAGTGTCAACGCTTTTGTATTTCTTGAGTCGTCCTATGAAAACAACGGTGGGAGTATCAAATTTCGCCAGGCCTGATGGCCTATGAAGTTGGTGGTCCACACAGTTGTAAATCACTGTGAGGTTCTCCTCCCGTATTCCCATCTGCAATAACTCTTGCTTCGAGCTCTCAGAGACAACACTGAAAGGGACATTCTTATAGAAAAAGGGAATTACCCTCTCAGAAACATAGACATACGTGGCTACCGGAAAAGCAGCCTCTTTGTAAATAGTTTTGCCAAAGAGATGATGAATGATGCCCAGCAATGGTTTTTTAACGAATAACGGGCCATAAAAGGGGATTTTATTTATGTCTTCTACCACAACATCGAATTGAAAGTTCTTGGCCAGGGCATAATATGCAAAAGGGACAAAGAAGTTAAAGGTTCCCCTTGTCCCACATCTGATAACCCGGATTCCTCGAACCATCTGCTTTCTTTTAGCACCCTTGAACCGGCTACACAGCAGGGTAATATCGTGGCCCCATTTTGAGATACGAGAAAAGAGCTCAAAAAGATGGACCTCTGCTCCCCCCCCGAGAGGATTTCCGATATCTTGCCAGTTGATAACCAGGATTCTCATTCTCTTGTCTTCAAGCTCTCCTGAGCAACGGCTTTTTGCCTCAGAGTGTCGATCTCTTTCTTCAGTTCCTCATCCTCAGGATAAAGGGGCAGGAGCTTCTCCAAGGCCTGAACCGCACCACGGTACTTTCCCTTTTTTTTCAGCAACATTGCCCATCCATAATATCCGTCTGGTGCAGATGGAGCTATAGAAATCAGCCGTTGGTAAGCCTCTGCAGCCTTGTCCTCCTCTCCCAGTCTCTCGGCAAGAACGGCTAAATAGCTTATTGCCTGGGGATTGTCTTGAGCGGAAGACAGAGACTCCTCAAGGTAGCCTTTTGCCTCTTCTTCTCTTCCCATTCTGCGGCAGAGGTCCACCAATCTGTAATACTCGTCCCAACCCAGAGAGAGCACTTCCTCGTTTTTTTTCATTGCCTGATAAGCCGCTTCGCTGTTTCTCTCTTGCAAATAGGTCTCGGTGAGTTCAAGAAAAGCAAACTTATAGTTGCCCAACAGTTTTCTTGTATTCCAATCCTTAAAGACCTTTGGATCTTTAACTCCCCGATATTGGTATACTTCCAGAAGGTTATATCGAGCCTTTTCTGGGTTAAATTGAATCTTGCGGCTAGTTCCCATCTTTACTGCTGGATATTCATTTTTGTTCTTGAGTAACTTGTAAACCATCCCCTCCATAGTCAGATATTCATCCAGCCCGATCTTATTCTCATCGGAGACTGTCACGGCAAAATAGATAGGCAGTTTCCATTTATTAGCCTGGATGATTCTGACAACCATTATGTCCTGAACTCGCAACAAGTTGTAGCTCTTTGGAGCAGAGAACTTCCAGGAAAGTCCGGCCACCTTCACCTCTTTTGGCTCGGGCCAGTAGAATGGGGACACTTTTTCAATCTCCTCGTCAGTTAAACCTATTGGTACCTTGTTGTCTTTAAGTTGTTTAATATACCAGGGTGTATTGAGCAGACTGAGGTTCACTACGTTTACATCCTTTCGAACCTTTTGAACTTCCTGCAGAAACCAAAGGGGAAAGGTGTCGTTGTCACCGTTAGTGAAAAGAATGCCATTGGGTTCGCAGGATTGCAGCAAGTTGTAGGCATAGTCGTAGGCGATGTAATCGCCGGTGCGGTCGTGGGAATGATAGTGTTGAATGAGGAAGTTGGCTGGCATCGTTAAGAAAAGAATCCCCACGGCACAGGCCGCTACCGGTTGACGCAACTTCTTGCCTATGTAGTTTAGCACGGCAGATGCAGTTATTCCAATCCAGATAGCAAACATGGCGGCAGCACCTACAAAGAAGTAATCTCTCTCCCGGGCCTGGGGGTCGGCCATATTAAGGTAACCAACCAGGCCAAGCCCTGCCAACAGAAAAAGGACCAAAAACGGCCAAAACCGTTTGGGATCAAACTTGCCGTGCAGATACATTCCCGCAAATCCCAAAGCCAGAGGGATAAAGGGAATTGCCACCTGAACCGGGGTGTGGTCTTCGGTCACCCTATAGAAAAGCAACGCGACCTTGGGCCAAGCCAAGGGAAACTGCTGGAAGAAATACTTTATGAACATAGTGATCTGATAGCCAAAAAGCGAAGCCTTACGACTGAACATAGAGAAGATTATACTTTCGGTCCCGTACTGCTTCCGCTGCAGAAACGCGATGAAGCTGCGCAGGGTTTCCGGATTGTTCTCGTCGATAGCCGGATTCAACCCGGACCTTATAAACAGCGAAAAATAAGTGGAGTAGCCCAGCGCAAAAAGAAGCACCCCGAAAAGCCAAAACTTAGGGTTCTTCAGGATTTTTGGATCAATAAGTAGAATCATCAACAGAATAGCAGGGGCGGTGAGCCAGCAGAGGATATGTATCCCTCCTCCGATGCCAAAGATGAAGGCGATAATTAGCAGGTATTTCAGAGTGCCCGGTTGGTCGTGCTTTTCCAACCAGAGCAGAGAAAGCCAGAGGGTAAGCATCAGAAGAAACATCGCCGGGGCGTACACCTCCGCCTCTACAGCGTTAAACCAGAAGGTGTCAGAGAAGGCAAGAGAAAGGGCAGCTATCACTCCCCCACCGTAAATAGCCAGTTTTTCGGAAAAAGAGCCCGGTTCTCCCCGCCACAGCTTGATCAATCTGACGGTAATCAGATAAAGCAGCAGGACGGCCAAAGCACTGGTAAGCACCGAGATTAAGTTAACCCGAGCCGCCACCTCACCGGGAAGAGGCAGCAAACTGAACACTCTTCCCACCAGGGTGAACAGGGGTGCACCTGGTGGATGCGGGACCCCCAGAATATAGGAGGTGGCGATGAACTCCCCACAGTCCCAGAAAGGAACAGTAGGAGACATCGTCTTCAGATATACGCCGAAGGCGATAAAGAAAACAACAACGCCGACTATCCGATGCGTCCTCTGGCTTGACATCTATCTCTCCTCGGTTACTAAGAATTTAGGCATAAAGACGCAAAGACATAAAGGGGAGATATAAATCTTAATCCTGGTGCCTTTGTATCTTCGTGGCTAAACAGGGTAGTTTTTTGGTGGGTTCAGAACTGCTACAGGAAGCCTTTATTCTGTAGATTTACCTCTTTCCTCAACGAAGAGTATTACTGCTACCTCCGATTCTAATTCGATCCGCCCTGTGGCAAAGATGGTCTGCAGAGAGCAGTTGATCTCTTTCCTTCCCTTTCGAAGCACAAATCCGCCAGGGATATTTCTGTTTTCTGCAGAGAGTGTTAGCTTCCCCTTTTTTCCGCCGACCCGAAGTTTCTGATTAACCTTCTCCAGTAACTCTGCGCTTATTTTATCCTTATCCGATTCGGCGACGACTACCTCCTCGTCGCTACTTTCAGCAGCAGCGA
>JAUWEO010000070.1 GCA_030608245.1 Candidatus Latescibacterota bacterium | reverse complement strand
AGAAGTGTATATCTCCCAGCGAGCGTCCCTGAAGTCAGACCTATTGCTAACCATCATCGAGTCACCGCCAACCATGGATAGGCTGAGCATAACCGACGGATCTGTTGTGTAAAGGTCATCGTCGTTGATGACGAGGGACGGGGATGATGGTGGTGTTGTGTCCAGGATAATTGAGTCTGAAGCTACATGAGATTCGTTTCCGGCCTTGTCCCGAAACTTCACATAGACCATCTTTACACCATCGCCGGCTTCCAATGTCCAATCTATCGGTGATGCGTATGCCTGCCACATGGCGCCACTTAAATCAGGGCGGTTGCTGATCAGCATCTCCTCACTGGAAAGCCGGCCTACAACCTTTGCAGGGTCCTTCTGAACAACGGGTTTGAAGCTGGCGGAGAGTGTCAAAGTGACCGACAATTGATTTGTGTATTCGTCTCCAGTGTTAATAATTATCAAACCAGTAGGGGAAGTGGTGTCCAGAATGATTGAATCTGAAACCGGCGATGTTTCATTGCCCACCACATCCCTGAACTTCGCGTAGACGGTTTTCTCACCGTTCCCTTGAGTCAGTGTCCAGGTCTTCGAGGATGCGAATGGTTCCCAAGTTGCTCCACTGAAGTTAGGATCGTTGCTGATTATCATCTCAACATCGGCCGAGTGCAAGACGGACAAAGTCAATGTGACATTCACGGTCCAAGTGTAACTGTCCCCATTGTTGATAAGGATACGGATATTTGCGGGGGGCTCGGTATCAGGACTTACGAACTTGTCAATAGGTTCTTCGCAGCCCATTACCATCACAATGAGCGAGAGCAAGGCAATCACACCCGAAGAGACCTTTAGTATCTTCATTTTAACCTCCTTAATAGATAAAGTTAGAACATAGAAGAGGAAGTTTGGGAGTTCTTACCCAGCCAGTCAATCCCCGAAATAGACCGTGACCCCTCCCCAGAAATGAGGCCCTCCCAGATCGATCTCCTCATTAGGCGGTATCGCTTCCTTCCTGAACCTCAGCTCATACTCCTTGAAGCTCAGTTCATATTTTCCAAACATATATTTGAACTCTCCTCCAATTGAAACGTTTGGGGCTATGAACAACTCCAGTCCTGCAAAGGCCTGGGCGATAAAGGTGGATGTGTTGTCAGTATACGAAGTGCCGTCAACGATTGACATCTCCTCCTTTACCAGACAGGCACCTGCTCCCCCACCAAAGTACGGCATTACCCTGTTGCCTAACGGTATGCAGATTTGCGCTGAGCCGATGATGGGGATCAATTGAATTGTCCATTCCTTATAGGGATATTCGTGATATGGATATCCTGTCTTCCAGGCATCTCTGGGATTGGGCCAGGAAAGGGAAGTGGTTGATTTCCAAAAGGCGCCTTCGGCCCTAATGGCCAAGTATTTGCTCACCCTGACCTTGAGATTCCCCTCATAGGTCATCGCGCCCCCAAATGGATCGAACCTCAATGACTCGAGGTCATCGTTATAGAACTCTAACGATGGTGCATACATTCCAGCGCCACCTCCGAGACCGGTTGTCCCACCCATACCGGTGGCATACAGAGCAGAGCTACCTCCCAGAATAACAGCCGCAGCCAACAAGGGTAATAGCAATTTCTTCATCACGGTTCCTCCTCACCGTTAGCAGTTTACACAAGACGAGTTTTTTTTGCTACACTTAAGCTGTTGTTGTTCCTGATTATTGAAACAATGCTTCAAATATAGCCAGCAAGAATATAGCCACGAAAAACGAAAATGTCAACGCTTTTTTGCAGCCGTCAACAGACATTGTTACCATTTTGGTAGAACTCAGAGGGAATACTTGAACTAGCAGATCTCTCCGGCTATCTGATCATCATATCCTCCGGCAGTCTTTCTCCCTCGGTAACTGCCACCATCGCAGCGGCAACGGAATCGTCGACCACGTTCACTGCCGTTCGGGCCATATCCATTATCCGGTCAATGCCGGCGATGAAGGCTATGCCCTCCAAGGGTACTCCCACCGAGCCCAGCACCATGGTGAGCATTATCAGTCCTGCTCCCGGCACACCGGCGGTTCCTATGGAAGCCAGCAGGGCAGTAACCCCGGCTATGGCCATCTGTCCAGCGGTCAGGTGAATCCCAAAGGCATTGGCCAGAAAGACCACACACATAGCCTGATAGATGGCGGTGCCGTCCATATTTATAGAAGCCCCCATAGGCAGGACAAAACCAGCAGTAGTAGACGAAACGCCAGTGTTTTGCACCACTCGCATAGTGACCGGAAGGGCGGCTGAACTGCTGCAGGTGCTAAAGGCAAAAAAGGGAGCCTCTTTGATCCGGTTAAAGAACCTGAAAGGCCTTATTTTCAAGAGCCTAAGTAAGCTTCCGTAGACCAGAAGCAGTTGAATAACGCAGCCCAAGTAGAACAGAAATATAAGGTAGGCAAAAGGTTTCAGAACACCCAGGCCGTGAGTTCCCACTGTCCAGGCTATCAGAGAAAACACCCCGAGGGGGGCGTAGTAGAGCACAAGGTTCACTAACCTGTACATAGTCTGGGCGACTGCCTCTAAGAAGTCCCTAACTGGTTCGGCCGCTTTCCCTGCCTTGTTTATGGCTATCCCGAACAGAATGGCGAAGAAGATTATTTGCAGAATATTCCCCTCGGCCAGGGACTTGATCGGATTGGTGGAGATGATATTGAGAAGTACCTGGTTCAAAGGCGGGACCTTCTGGACGGCCACCTCTTTTAGGCCGCCTAATTGCATCCCGGTGCCCACACCACTGACGCCGGCTAAGGTCAACCCAATTAGAAGGGCACAGATACCAGTGAGATAATAGAAAAGGAAGGTTTTCCCGATCATCCTTCCCAGTTTTCCACCGCTGGAGGCAGAGACCCCAACGGTCAGGGTGCAAAATATCAAGGGCACTACCAGCATCTTCAACAGTCTGATAAAGATGGTGCCTAAGGGCTTAATTACCGCAATCGAAGGCCCCACTGTGGCCCCAGCCACAATTCCCAGAACAAAGCCGATGAGTATCCACTCTAAAACTGAAGGTCTGCGCATCTTTAGTCCTCTATTCGTACCTCAGTTGCTATTTTACTTAGAACGAGAATTGTTAGGCCAGCAGAAACATAATGTTCTTTCTTATGGCAGGTTTTTTTTTCTCTGGTGGCTTTAAGAACTTATGAGCAAACAGATGGTGAAGTCGCTGGCAAAGATACTGGCTGAAAACAAAAAGGCACCTCGCGAAGGTGTCCTTTTTGTTTTTTACTCCTCAAAGGTGTTTTCTATTTTTCTTCTGAAGACTTCCTTCCCGTCTCCATCAATTTCATAAACGGAGTGAGTAGGTCGATAGGGATGGGGAAGATGGTGGTGGAGTTGTTCTCCGAGGCCACTTCGGTTAAGGTCTGTAGATATCTCAATTGTAAGCTTATAGGTTCCTTGGCCATGAGCTGGGAAGCCTCCAGGAGTTTTGAAGCCGCCTGCAATTCCCCCTCGGCGTGGATAACCTTTGCCCTCCGGTCTCGTTCGGCCTCAGCTTGTTTAGCTATTGACCGCTGCATATCCTGGGGTAGGTCCACATGTTTTACCTCGACGATGGAAACCTTAATCCCCCAGGGGTCTGTCTGCTGGTCTATGATAGTCTGCAGCCGCATGTTGATTTTCTCTCTTTTGGAGAGAAGCTCATCCAGCTCTACTTCTCCTAACACGCTTCGCAGTGTTGTCTGTGCCAGTTGGGAGGTAGCATAGAGGAAATCTTCCACCTCAACCACCGCCTTGTCGGATTCTATTACCCGGAAGTAAAGCACCGCATTGACTTTGATAGTGACATTGTCCTTGGTGATCACATCCTGAGGGGGAATATCCATAGTGACTACCCTCAGGCTCACCTTTGTCATACGGTCGATGATGGGGATAAGAAGAACCAAGCCTGGCCCTTTGGCGCCCACCAGTCGACCCAGTCTGAAGATCACTCCCCGTTCATACTCTCGCAGTATCCTGATGGCACTGCTCAGGAGCATAATTGCGATAAATATCAGAAACATCCACATAAGCGCCATCTTTATTACCTCCCTTTTTAGCCACACAGATGCGCCGGAATTTTTCGGCATCTGTGCCAATTTATGCTGCCTTGACTTTCTGGCTTTCTCCGCTTTGATGTTACCAATTTGTCAGGAGATAAGCTGAAGTTCAGTGATTTATTACAAAGCCAGTATAACATAATCCTGTTGAGATGTCAAGCAAAAATGTTCCGGATTTATCGAGAAAGAGGTTTTCTCTGGGCAGTGCCTCCCAGTTTTTCCCTTGCACATTGTTACCGGGAAAAGCCTTAGGAATTAACTGAGGAAATCGGCGCTGAGTGCCTGAAACCATTATAGAATCTGCCTCAATCCTTGAGACGATTGTACTATAAACCCGCGAAGTTTCGTTTTTCTGATAAGATTTTCTATTTTGCAATCCGTGAAACCTGAGTAATTCGCGGTTATTTTACGGGTTGCAGCTCCGCTGTGCCGCGGATACTATGGCGAAGTTGTACCTTTTGATGATAAAAATTCAAAAAAACCCAAAAAAAATTGCATTTTTCCCTTGACTTTCTCTCAACAGGTGATTATGATAAACAGGTGGGTCAATGTGGGATAATGTGGGTCGAGATGGCATTAAGCCATAATCGCTTATTTTTTATTTATTAGCAAGGAAGGTTCTATGCAGAATTTCAAAGGGGAGTACGAGTACACCATAGATGCCAAGGGCAGGATGAATATCCCAGTCAGTTTCAGGGAAATCCTCCCACCCCAGGCCAAGAAGACATTTGTGGTGACCCGTGGTCTGGATAAGTGTCTGGCAATATATACTTTAGATGTCTGGGAAGAAAAAATCGAGGAGAAACTCCGCCAGCTTCCCACAAAGGCGCGCCACTATATGAGAATAGTGGCCTCTCAGGCTCGGAACGCAAAAATGGACGAGCAAGGGCGGATACTTATCCCGAAAAACCTCATGCAATGGGCAGAGATTGACACTAAGGTTACGGTAGCCGGCGCTCTGGAACGGATAGAGCTCTGGAATCCAGAACGGTTTGAAAAATACAAAGAGCAGAACCAAAGTGTCTTGGAAGAAATCAGCGAAGAATTTCAAATCTGAGATTATGGCTGCCCAACAGGATTTCCACCTCCCAGTGCTCCTGAAACAGACAGTGGACTATCTTCTCACCAATCCGAACGGAGTATATGTCGACGGCACAGTGGGGGGAGGTGGCCACGCACTTCAGATTCTTTCTCGTTTGGGAGAAGGGGGAGATCTAATTGCTGTAGACCAAGATCCGGAGGCAATTCAGGCAGCCAAGAGAAGACTTTCCCCTTTCGGCGAAAAGGTGAGTTTCCACTTAACAGGATTCCAGAACTTGCCGACAATCCTGCGACAACAAGGCATCGAGGCTGTAGATGGAATTTTACTCGATTTAGGAGTCTCCTCTCATCAGCTTGATTCTCCTGAGCGGGGTTTCAGCTACAGGTTCTCCGGTCCTCTGGATATGAGGATGAACCTTCAGTCCCCCAAGACAGCCCGGCAGGTGGTGAATACCTATTCAGAGGAAGAGCTGGGAAGCGTTCTGCGCCGCTATGGCGAAGAGAGAATGGCAGCTAAAATAGCCCGCATAATATGCTGGCAGAGGGAAGAAAAAAGTATAGACGACACCCTCCAATTAAGAGAGATAATTGAATCAACTATTCATGTCCCTAAACCTCAAAAGACACTCTCCAGAATATTCCAAGCCTTAAGGATAGAGGTGAATGGAGAAATCGAAATCCTGGAGACCTTTGTTAGGCAGTGTATCAACCTGTTGAAGACGGGGGGAAGGCTCTGTATTATCTCCTACCATTCCTTAGAGGACCGGATAGTGAAGTCGATATTTAGACAGTATTCTCAAGGCTGCATTTGTCCCCCTCGCCTGCCCGTTTGTGTCTGCGGTGCGAAAAAGATACTGAAGTTGGTTACCAAGAAAGCCGTCTTGCCCAGCGAAGAGGAAAAAAAGGCCAACCGGCGGGCGAGAAGTGCTAAACTGAGGGTGGCAGAAAAGATAGCAGATTCAAGATGAAACGGCAAACGTTTATCAGGTTTGTTTTGCTGTTCACCATTTCAGTTATGGGGATGTTGGGATATGTGTGGGAACAGGTGACAGTGACTAACCTGAAAAAGCGGATTGATACCCTATATCTCCATAAACAGAAGGTGATTGAACAGAACAGGCGCTTGGGGACCCAAATAGCGCATTTGTCCAGTGCTTCCAGAATCAAAAAGATAGCCTCAGAAAAACTGGGGATGTTTCCCCCTGTCACTCCCCCGGAGGAACTCCCTGTAGAACTAAGAGAATAGCGATGAGAAAAGAAGTTCATAAACTCTATCTCCTAGGTCTCGTTATCGTTGTTGTCTGGCTATTCTTGATAAATCGTCTGGTTCATATTCAATTGCTCAATAACAAGACCTGGTCCCGGAAAAGCAGAAGGCAGAGTGAGCAGCGAATTGACCTTCAAGGCAAGCGGGGAAACATACTGGATAGAAATGGTATCAATCTGGCCGTTGACCTTTCTACCAGTTCCTTGGCAGCCAACCCGAGGGAGGTGGAACATCCGGCTAAAGTGGCTGTTCGTCTTTCTATGCTCACCGGAGAGCCTCAGAGTTTGTTCCTCAGGCGGCTAGAAAACGGAAGTTCCTTTGTCTGGTTGGTTAGAAAACTGAACTGGCAAATGGCAGAAGGACTTGGTTCTCTGAATCTCACTGGTATAAGAGAGATAGAGGAGGCGAAACGAAGTTTCCCCCTTGGTTCCGTGGCTGGACAACTCATAGGTGGCACCGATGTGGACAATCGGGGAATTGAAGGGGTTGAATTTGCCTTTGACAAGCACTTGCAAGGTACTGCCGGATGGACCGTCTCAGGCGTTGATGCCCGGGGGAGGAGACTCTCTGTCTTTGGAAATGTCCAAAAAGGTCCCCACGATGGCCTTGATGTTGTCCTGACGATTGATTCGAGATACCAAGCCATCGCCGAAGAGGAGTTAAAGGCTGCCATTTCCCTTTTTGACGCAAGGGCAGGAACAGCCGTTATTATGAACCCCAAGACGGGTGAAATCTTGGCGATGGTCTCCGTCCCCTCTTACAACCCCAACTACCCTGCCTCCTCTAATCCAGCGAACAGAAAGAACAAGACAGTTACGGACTGTTTCGAGCCCGGTTCCATCTTTAAAGTAGTTGCTGTTTCAGCCGCTATAGAAGAGGGTTTAAAGAAACCAACCGACCTTATCTTCTGTGAAGATGGTAAGATGAAAGTGGCCGGCGGGATTATTCACGACTGGCACCGCTACGAATGGCTCACCCTGGGGGATGTGATTAAACACTCCAGCAATATCGGGGCGATAAAGATCGCCCAGACGGTGGGAGAGAAGCTATTATACCGTTACATCCGAGCCTTTGGTTTCGGTACCCGAACTGGAATCAAATTACCAGGTGAGGCAAAGGGAATTGTCCACCATCCATCTTCTTGGTCTGGGAGGTCGCTGGCTACAATAGCCATAGGACAGGAGATATCCGCTACTTCTCTTCAGTTAGTTACTGCCTACGGTGCTATTGCTAATGGGGGATATTTAATGAAACCTTATATTTTAAAGCTAATCAGTAAAAAAAATGGCCAATTGGTGAAAAAACAATCCCCTAATGTGGTGCGAAGGGTGATCTCTGAAAATACCGCTCGGACGCTTACCGATATCCTGTGCAGTGTGGTGGATTCGGGCACCGGAGTGAAGGCTAAGATAGAAGGTTTCTCCGTGGCAGGTAAAACAGGTACCGCCCAGAAAAGCCGACAGAATAGCCGAGGATATGATCCCCAAAAAGTCATCTGTTCCTTTGTAGGATTCCTCCCTGCTGAGGATCCTCAACTGCTTTGCTTGGTAAGTATAGATGAACCACAAGAAAATCACTGGGCAGGACAAGTGGCTGCTCCCACTTTTAGGAAAATTGCCAGTCGAATCCTGAGCTTAAATGACTGTCCGATAAAAAGAAAGGCAGTAACACTTATAGCCTCCACTGATTCCTTCAATTATGAATATGCATCTGCAGTTCAGGTTGAGAATCAATCCGAACCTTATCCAAACCAGACTGATGAAGCTTATCCTATGCCCAGGATTGTCGGGATGAGTCTCAGGCAAGCAGTAGAAGTCCTTCATCGCCAGGGGATAGAGGCAAAAATCCTGGGTACTGGTGTGGTACTGAAACAGACGCCTCGAGCAGGGGGTGAGATTGAGTCCGGCACAGTCTGCTTAATTGAGGCAGAAAGTGACATACGGTAGTGGTAGTAACCTGAGGTAACCAAAGTGAAGCTGAGCTGTTTGCTCAAAGTGTTGCCAGAGGCAGTGGTGACTGGAGACCCTCACATTGAGGT
>JAUWEO010000086.1 GCA_030608245.1 Candidatus Latescibacterota bacterium | reverse complement strand
CTGCTACACAGGAGTTCGTTGTACCCAAATCAATACCGATTACTTTTCCCATCTCTATCACCTCCGAATTAAGATCTGTATATGCACAAAAGACAGGAAGTGAGGCAACTTCATCGGACTGTCTCCTGTCTTTTATAGAGTACTCACCGCAGGTTTTGATCTGTCGAGAAGGGAACCCGGCAGGGCTCCCTTCTCAATGTGCAGCACAGGTTAACTGCTCTGAATCTCAATGGGGATCTCTTTGCTCTTTGCCTCTTCTATCTTTGGCAGCTTTATGGTCAAGATCCCATCCTTGAAGGTTGCTTTCACCTTGTCGGCCTGAATTCTGGTTGGCAGAACAAAAGAGCGACCGAATGTTCCATAGCGCCTTTCTACGCAATGGTAATTCTTCTCTTTGATTTCTTTCTCCTGCTTCTTTTCGCCGCCGATGGTCAGCACATTATCCTCGACGCTCAGTTTGGCATCTTTGCGCTCGACCCCCGGAAGCTCCATGGTGACGATAACTTCATTGTCGGTCTCAGCTACGTCCACACGAGGTACCCAGGCAGCAGTTACAGGATGCTCCGCTTTAAATTCAGCAGGCAGGAAAGTGTCAAAGAGCCTGTCGACCTCATCTCTGACGTCGACAAAATTTCCCCGTGGTCTCCATCTTACCAGTGCCATTATAATTACCTCCTTTTTGTTAAGAGTAATTGGCCCCGAGGGGTTTCCTTCCCTGGGGAACGGTTGTCTTATCTTTCTACTGAGAAGTAGAGCAATCCCCGTGCCAAATCCCGAGAAAGGAAAAAGATTTCTCCAGGACAGACAGTAATTATACTATTATTATGGGTTAACGGCGGACCAAGAAAATTTTATCACCTTGTGGAGAGAAGATACCGCTGTGTCAATTGTTCAATAGAACTATGCCATAATGACAATAGAAAGCCTAAATGGCAAACGGAAGCGTTGAGCAGGAAAGAGTCAGCAAAGGAGAAACTGACGGAATAGGGGAAAGAGCTTTGCAGTGGGGGTGTTCAGCGATCTGAGTCTGTGGTGCCTGCTTGGCACGCTGGATCAAAAACAGAACTGGTAGAACAGCATAATCCGATCTGTCTCCATACTTGGGATAACGCCGACGGCCAGAGGGGCATTTCTGTTCAAACCATAGAGATGAGCATCGATATAGGCATCTATGATGCCATAGAGTTTAATCCCGGTCCACCAGAGGATGAAGGTATTTTCGCGCCGGCGAGAGGGAGCATTATCTTGAGTACGCCTTTGTTCAAGCACTATTTGGGTGAGGAGAAGGGATTCGGCGCAGAGAAACAGAGTCCCCTTGAAGGGCTTTCGGTTGTAGAATTGTCCCCATCCGGGAAACAGAGCGGAGCGAACCGCCGCCCCAGTGGGAGATTTGACCTCGGCCTGCTGAGGGGATGTCTCTGCTATGCTGACAGATGCACCGGTGAAAAAACAGAATAGAACGACTATGACAAACTTAAAAGGTCTCAATTGAAAACGCCTCCGTCGATCGCGACTTTGGCTGCTCCAAAAAGGGCCGCATCTTCTCCCAGTTGAGTGGGAATTACCCGGATTTTCTCCTTGACTCCTGGGAATCCTCTCTCTAAGATCGTGCGTCTCACCGGCTTAAATATAAGATCGCCCGCATTTGCCAGTCCGCCTGTCAGGGCAACCATCTCTACATTAAGCAGATTGATGGCGCTAACCAGTCCCACCCCCAAGAAGAATCCGGTCTCCTCGAACATCTCCAGGGCAAATTTGTCTCCCCTTTGGGCAGCTTCAAACACGGTTTTACTAGTTATCTGCTCTGCTTCGGACAGCAGGCTCTTCGGCCTCTCTCTTTCCATCCTCTGGCGGGTACGGCGGGCTATCGCACTGGCGGAGGCATAGAGCTCTAAGCATCCGTAGTTACCACAGCCACACCTGGGGCCGTTAAAATCAACGGTTATATGTCCGATCTCGACTTCATTACCGTTGAATCCGTGAAGCAGTCTGCCTTCGCAAATAGCACCGCCACCTATGCCCGTACCCAAAGTGGCGCAGAGAAAGTTGTCTACATCTATACCTGCCCCTTTCCATCTTTCTCCCACCGCTACCACATTGGCGTCATTGTCTACAGTGACCGGGACACCGAATGCATCCTCCACGATCTTCTTCAGGGGGACTGTCCCCCAGGTCGGCAGATTAACCGGAGAGAGGGCCACACCCTGGAAGGGGTCAAGGGGCCCTGGGGACCCTATCCCTACTCCGCCGAGCTCGTTGGCTGAAATACCCTCCTTTTCTGCCACCGCTCGGATGCCATCCACGAGCTGCTTGAGGGAGGTATCCTGACTCACCTGGGCAAGTATGGGACGTTTGTCCCTTTGCAGCAGATTTCCCTCCTCATCTATCAGGCCAGAGGCGACATTTGTCCCCCCGATGTCCACCCCCACAAATAACTTCTCCATTTTTTTCCTCCTATTAATAGTTGGTAATCTCCT
Source organism: Candidatus Latescibacterota bacterium (assembly GCA_030608245.1). GTDB lineage: Bacteria > Latescibacterota > MVCY01 > MVCY01 > MVCY01 > MVCY01. The sequence goes on along the minus strand of JAUWEO010000086.1, from coordinate 4,872 downwards.
GGACTGGTTAAACTTCGTACTGCGAATCTGACAAGCAGCTTCACCCCTTTGTTTGTCATCAAGCTCAAATAAATCTCTCAAATTTACTCACTTTGTAAAGATAACTCCCTGACTCGGAAAAGTCAATATACTTAGGAAGAGATGAAAATCTTGCAGATGTTTTCGGAGGAGAAGATCTCTATCGAGGAGACAGAGGAGACAGCCAAGATCAATATTCCGCTTTCCCTGGTGCGGTTCGGGATGAGATTTATTCCTCTCCATGCCCGCAAACAGATGTTGGAGAAGGGTGTCAATCCAGAAGATATTTTCCGGGAGATAGAGTCCGGCACGGTGGGAAAGTTAGTGGAGGTCGAGCAGGGTAGCGACCAGGTGGAGGTCTGGGTTGAGTAAGAATGGAGCTACATCTATTTAACGGATCAGGGCCATCTTGCGGGTGTCGATAAGCTCTACACCGACCTTGAGGACATAGAGGTAGACCCCGCTGGCAACCTGGGTGCCGTTCTGGTCCCGACTGTCCCAGACAAGTTGGTGAAATCCGGGGTTGATACTCTGCTGCAGCAGCGTTCTCACCCTCTGTCCGGCGAGGGTGTAAATCTCTAAGAAAACCGCCGGTTCTCCTCGGAGCAGCGGCACTACAAAGCGGATGGAGGTTTCTGGATTAAAGGGATTAGGGAAGTTCTGCTCTAAACGGGGCTGGTGGGGAAGCTCTTCCCCTTGTTCTTCCTGTTCTGCTCTGGGGACTACCTCAACTGGCCCGTGGAAGGTGCTTTCACCGTCGAGGCTCACATCTTCTAACCGATAGAAGTAGGTAGTTCCGTTATCCACATTCCTGTCGGTGAAGCAATAGGAATGTTTGACCGTTGAAGTCCCGGCGCCAGGAATCAGCTCTGGATTAATCTTCACATACTCATCCTCCTTCGGCTCTCCTCTCTCGTCTTTCTTCTTTTCTCTCCGGGCTCGGTAAATGTTAAACCCCAGGTCATTCAGCTCAGATTCGCTGACCCAGCGGAGGGTGACCTCACCATTTCCAGCCGAGGCGGTGAAGGAGGTGAAGTTTACAGGGAGGAATTGGTCAGCCCCTACTTCTCCTGGACTACCCGAGGTAACGGTCGACTGAATCCAATTCGAAGATTCGTCTTCGCTGTTACGGATCACTATTTTTACCAGAGACGCATTGCTAGCATTGTCTGGATAGCTAAAATCCTGATACACTGTTCCAGAATTATTTCGTAATCCGATATCATCGCCGTTATCATTATTTAAGGACAAATTACAACCTATTCTCCCGAGGTAGCCAGATACGGGGAAAGCAGGGAAAGGATCTCCATCATATAGATCTACAAAATCCCAGGCACCAGCTTCTTCACAAATCACTGCGTAGGAACCAGGCGGCATATTGGAAATATCGCCATAACCATCTACTTGGCCGATTGCTCTCCAATCTGAGTTGACCCATATTTCCCAACCAACGATATTTAGTGGTGACCTTGTATCGTTGTATATCTCTATCCATTCTCCCCCGCTTTCATAACCAGTGCCTGGTAAATCATACATAATCTCGGTTATTTCGATGCCGAGATTTATGTCAGCGGCTCTTGATAAATACACAGGCCCCAATACCATCAGAACAGCCAAGACAGCAGCACTCAGTTTTCTCACCGTGGTTTCCTTTCTGGTTCAAACATTCACAACGGATTAACCCGGATTTAGCAACCTTTAGGCAACCGATTCAGAAAGAACGATCCTCTCCAATTCGACAATCCTCTCAGGAAACCTCACTGGCAGGTCAAAGTTCCCCGGGGAGTTCATTCCAACGAATCATCAACCCTGTTAGAAACCCTCTCCAACAGCATCCTCTGCACCTTCGCTCAGTACAGTGAATTCTGCTTTTTTGTTGGCCCAGGGCTCTTAACCCCCGGGCCAACAAAACGTCAACAACCTGATATGTCTACTTAAACTGTACTGATCTCACTTGAACAGCACCTTGATCTCTCCCCACCGGGTCAGAGGACAGGCGGTGGAATAGAGACAGATATCGGACAGTGCTATTGCGGTTCCGGGAGCTCCGGATTCCCAGCCTGGATCGCTGTCTGTGGCATAGACCGAGTTGTTGGCGTCTCTTGTCTCAAAGCGGGCGATATTTGTATTGGCGGGCAGGGTTATCCTCCAGTGGCCAGAATCAGGGTCGTCCCCCTCGTTTAGGCCATTGTCCTCAGCGGCGTAGGCCCCCAGAAGCCTCCCTTCGCTGTCGTAAGTCAAAACCACATAGCCATCGGGTGGGTTGGCCCCTTCACCACCTGTCACCCAGGCGCCATCACCGGTGTCAGATATATCCAGCAGCGTTGGGCCAGCGAAATCCACCGGAGTTGATGTAGTTTTGCCAGCCTCTCTGATCCTTATTCGGATCTGGCAAGGGCCAGGGGCCGGACTCGATTTACTTGGCCTTAAGAAGACCCATTTGGCCAAAGTTCCCTTGGCCCCAGCGGTACCCAGGGATTTATAGCTGGTGTTAAAATTCCCTACTTCTGCCGTAGCGAAAGACCCATAATCTTTGTCATTCTGGCGAAGCTTGGCGGTAAATTCGTAGCCTGTTTCCTCGGTCAATCCGGTCACTTCGAGAAAGACAGCAAAGGGTGTCTGCTGCGAGTGGGCAGCACTGGCATAAAGCGGCATTACCTCGATGGTTGGGGTGATCTCTGCCCAGACTACCCCGACGGTTGCTACCACCACAGTCAGCAGAAGTATAGATAACTTTTTCATCAGGACCTCCTCGTAACTTAAGCAAGGGTTAACTCTGTCAGATAAATTTCATCTAACAGGATTGACAACGGCCTAAAAGGACCTGGGGACATAAAACCCTACACTACAAGGGGCAGTTTTTGACTCTCCCAGCTCCACCACAGCGTTTATCCCTTCATAGCTATCTCCTTTCTAGTTTGTCTTTCGTTTGCAGTTATCCAATAAATTTGAACAAGGCTGAACCGTGATTGGGCGAAAACTTCCCCCTATCCGTTGCCTACGGTGATGACCGCAACTTTCGTGCCAGGCGATAAAAATGCCCTTCAGGGATTCCCTATGTTGTTAGTAATAGTCAGTTGTAAAGATGTTTCGATTTGGGTTTGGAATCTGCCTAACAATGGGAGACAGGACAGTTATGTTCAATATCTGACAGCTGTTTTTTACTTAGTTCTCCTATTTATCCGAATTTGAAATAGTTATCTCCACTGCCAGAACTGTTCAATATCTGACAGTGATCTTCTCTGGTGACTATTCATATTATCCTAGTGGTCTGATTTTAGCAAGGTTATTCCAATTATGGTCACTGTTCAATTTCCGGCACCAAGTCCCACACCTGCCGGGGATAAATCCGGCGCTACGGGCTGTAGTTCATAATCCGTAGAGAACCCCCTTGAGAGGACGCACAACCTGCCGTTCACGGAGACGGACTTTTACAATATGGCTCTTTGAATCTGTTTGATATCTTTAATTGAGGCATTCTAAAAATTCCATTGACACCTGAGGTTCTCAGCGTTATATTTCAACCGGTAACTTTTGGGCCACCAAGGCACCCCGATACGGTCATTCTTCCCTACGGGGCAGGCAAAGACACAAAGAACTATGTGAGTTTTAAACCCTTAAGTGACAAGAACATTCTAAAGACTACTTGATCTTGGTGTGTTGGTGTCTGAACTGTTATTTCAACCGTGGGAAGGGAGAGCTCTGTGCTCTGGAGAGTCGAGATAAGCACAAGATCGGAGATATCCAATGTGTTAGCAGGCGGCATTAAGAAAGATATAGAAGACCTCGGCATAAGAGGAGTGAAAGAACTCAGACTAACCCAGGTCTATTTCGTTGAGGGTGCCCTCTCCGAACCTCAGATAGCCCAAATATGCGAGAATCTGCTGTGCGACAGCATAACCCAGGAATATACTTATAGAAGAGAGTCGAGAGGGAAAAGAGGAAAATCAAGAGTCGAGAGTCAAGAGTCCGGCTGGGGGGCAGATTCACATACGATGGAAGTGGCCTATAATCCCGGTGTTATGGATCCTGTGGAGGAGAGCACTAAGAAAGGAATACGGGATATGGGGATTGAGGGAGCTGAGTCGGTCAAAACTGCCCGCAAATACCTCATCCGGGGAGAGCTTTCCCCACAGCAGATCAACACCATCTGCGAAAAACTCCTGCTCAACAAGTTAATCCAGCATAGGGTGAAGGGGGAGGAAAGGATACCCCTGCCATCTGCCGCATACGATTTCAAACTGCTTTATGTAGACATTTTAGATGCCGACCAGCCAGGCTTAGAGAGAATAAGCAGGCAAAGACAGCTTTTCTTGAATCTTACAGAGATGTTGGCCATCAAGAACGATTTTGCCCGACAGGGGAGAAATCCCACCGATGTCGAACTGGAGACCCTGGCCCAGACCTGGTCTGAACACTGCGTGCACAAGACCTTTAGGGGATTGATTGAATTCCAGGGCGAAGTGATTGACAACCTTATGAAGTCCACCATCTTCAGGGCAACTGAAGAGCTGAACAAGCCCTGGTGTATCTCTGTGTTCAAAGACAATGCTGGCATCATCTCTTTTGACCAGGACTACAGCATCTGCTTCAAGGTAGAAACTCACAACCACCCCTCGGCCTTAGAGCCCTACGGAGGCGCAGGCACAGGCATCGGTGGGGTAATCAGAGATCCTCTGGGCGCGGGCTTGGGGGCCAAACCCATTCTGAATACCGATATCTTTTGCTTCGGCCCTCCGGATTATCCCCACGAAAAGCTACCTAAAGGGGTGCTTCATCCAAAGCGGATTATGAAAGGTGTGGCAGCCGGAGTCAGAGACTACGGGAATCGAATGGGGATACCAACGGCCAATG
>JAUWEO010000276.1 GCA_030608245.1 Candidatus Latescibacterota bacterium | reverse complement strand
AGCCAACCAGTGGGGTATAAACGACTATCCATCTCCCGCTGGAGGGTGTCTGCTCACAGACAGCGAATTTTCCCGCCGGCTAAAAGACCTGTTTGAACACCGTCAGGATTCAGCAAGAAATATCGAGCTTCTGCGTTTGGGTAGACACTTTCGTCTGAGTCAACAAGCGAGGTTGGTCTGTGGAAGAGATGCAGAGGAGAACGAGAAACTGAGCCGGCTGGTCTCAGATGAGGACTTGAAATTAAGGGTCAAGGGGGGCAGAAGCACCCTGGCAGTTGTGATCGGTTCGCCAGAGCCCTCCTCTATCCAGACAGCGTGTCGCATCTGCGCCCGATACAGCCACCAGAGAGAGCTGCCCCAGGTAGAGGTGGAATTCCGGAAAATGCATGGGGACGAAGCCAATGCTATAGTGGTACAACCTATGTCCGATCAGGAACTGGAACAAATAAGGATATAAAAGCTGATTGGGTTGAACCAGATCAAGAGGTTGGATTGAGTCTATACTACAAACTCGCGAAACATTCCTTTTCTAACAAAGTTCTTGTTTTAGAATCCGTGAAATCCGCGTAATCCGCGGTTATTTTCTTTGGTTGTGGCTTTGCTGCACTGTGAACTCTGGGGTTAGTTGCAAGTGTTAGGTCTAAAGGGAGGGAAAAGAGGGTGATCAAAGCGGCGATCTTCGACTTAGACAACACCTTGGTTGATTTTATGCGAATGAAAGAAGCCGCCATCGATGCGGCAGTCGATGCTATGGTGGACGCCGGGTTGAGGATGTCGAAGCAAGAAACCAAAGAAGAGATTTACAGGATTTATGAAGAAGAGGGGATAGAATACCAAAGGGTCTTTGACCGTTTCCTAAACGAGCAACTGGGCAACATTAACTATAAGATTCACGCCGCTGCCATCGTTGCCTATCGGAAGGCCAGAGAGGCGGCCCTGGTGCTCTATCCGCATGTCAATATGACTCTGACCGAGTTGGTGAAGCGGGGGATAAAGCTGGCGGTCCTCTCCGATGCCCCACGACTTCAGGCCTGGCTCAGGCTTTGCTCTCTGCAGTTGCATCACATCTTCGATTTTGTCCTCACCTTTGAAGACACGGGTGTCCACAAGCCCAGTGAAATCCCGTTCAGAAAAGTCCTCTCTCTGCTCAAAGTCGCTTCCTCAGAGGCACTAATGGTAGGTGACTGGCCGGAGAGAGATATGGTCGGGGCCAAAAAGGTGGGGATAAAAACGGTCTTCGCCCGTTACGGAGATACCTTTGGCACCAAACAGTCCGGGGCAGATTTCGAGATCGACGACATCAGTGAGATATTGGAGATAATTGATAATAAATTGATTGGGACGCAGATTTTCGCTGATAACCGCAGAAAATAATATTTATAGTCTTGACAATCTGCGTTTATCTGCGTCCAATAAATGGAAATTCCTGCTATCAAGCTACCACCCGGAAAGAGAGATGGTTGAATCGATCGGCGTTGACATTGTAGAGGTTGACCGTATCCGAGAATCGGTCCA
>JAUWEO010000255.1 GCA_030608245.1 Candidatus Latescibacterota bacterium | reverse complement strand
AGAGAAAAAATAAGAGACATAATTATGTGATTATTAAAAGGTATCTTCTTTCTTTGCGTCTTTGCGTTGAAAATCAATGGTGAACACTTTTTACGGACGGATCATGTTTGAGAAAATAGTGACTATAAAGAACCAACTTGGCCTCCACGCCCGTCCCGCCGCCCTGCTGGTTAAGACTGCAGAAAGATTTAAATCCACCATCTTCTTGATCAGAGATGATCTTGAGGTCAATGCTAAAAGCATTATGGGTGTGATGATGCTGGCTGCTGAGATGGGCAGTCAGTTCACCATCAGGGCCGAAGGGGAAGATGAGAAGGGAGCAGTTGAGGCTGTGGTTTCCGTGATAGAGGACAAATTCTATGAAGAATGAGATTGTACTGGGGGGAATGGCAGTATCTCCTGGAGTCGCCATAGGTAAGGCGTTCACATACGATAAGGAAGATTTCTGGATAGAGGAGCGTGCCATTTCAGCAGATGGGGTAGAAGAAGAGGTGGAGCGCTTTCTTGCTGTTATAGCCCAGATCAGAGATGAGATCAAGGAGACTCGGGAGAGATTGAAGTTCAAATTGGGCAAGGAGGAAATCCGTATACTTGATGCCCACCAGATGATGTTAGAAGATAAGGTGGCCATTGACGAGACGGTTGCTCGCATAAGAGAGGAACGGAAAAATGCGGCTTTTGCCTTCTTCCGCACCCTTCGTAAGGTAGTTAAAGCCCTCAAGCCTCTTGAAGATAATTATCTGAAGGAAAAGCTGGCTGATGTGAGAGATATCGGCCGCAGGGTATTCTTTAGGCTCTACGGTAAAGAGCACCCGACTTTGAGAGATCTACAATCCCCGGTGGTAGTTGTCTCTCATGCCCTTTCCCCGTTTGATGTTGCCCATATGCGGCGGGAGAATGTCTTGGGAGTTGTCACTGACATCGGGGGCAGGACCTCCCATATAGCCATTGTGGCCAGAGCCATGGAGATTCCTGCCGTGGTAGGTCTGGAGACGGCCTCCTCCCAAATTTCTTCCAATGATCTGCTTGTTGTTGACGGAAATCAGGGAATCGTCTATGTAAACCCTGACGAAGCTATTCTGCAGCAGTACCAGCAAGAAAAGAGAAGGCTGCTGCAGCAGGAAGAAACACTCAAGGCGCTATGGGGATTACCAGCTGTGACCCAAGACGGCAAACTGGTCGATATCTCTGCCAACATAGAGTTTCCAGAAGAGGTGGATAAAGCCCTGGTTCATGGTGCCCAGGGGATAGGACTCTTCCGCACCGAGTTCTTGTATCTGCTGGGCGGAACCCCTCCCTCTGAGGATGAACAGTTTGAGGTCTACAACGAGATAGCGCAGAAAACTGCTCCCTATCGCACGATTATCAGAACCTTAGATCTAGGTGGGGATAAGCTCCCGGGTATTGCTCCTCCTGTTCCTGAAGCCAATCCTTTTCTGGGATGGCGGGCCATAAGAGTGAGTCTAACGCTGAAGGATGTATTTAAGGTGCAACTGCGGGCGATCCTGAGGGCCAGCGTAGGGGGAAATGTTCAGATTATGTTCCCGATGATATCCGGCTTAGAAGAGTTAGTCGAGGCAAAAGAAGTGTTGAAAGAGGTGAAGGAAGAGCTCAGAGAGAGGCAAATACCCTTTGACGAAAAGATGAAAGTGGGGGCGATGATCGAGGTGCCGGCAGCGGTGATGGTTGCTGAACATCTTGCCCGAGAAGTTGATTTTTTCAGCATCGGCACCAACGACTTGATTCAATATGCGGTTGCAGTTGACAGGGGTAACGAAAGGATCGCCTATCTTTTTGAACCCCTTCATCCCGGAGTGCTCCGGCTGATCAAACTCACCATCGACGCTGGCCACCGGAGAGGCATCTGGGTGGGAATGTGCGGTGAGATGTCCGCCGATCCTCTGGCAACTATTCCCCTGCTGGGATTTGGACTGGATGAGTTCAGTATGAGTCCGGTAGTTCTGCCCCAGATCAAGAATATAATCCGTTCTGTTACCTTAAAGGAGGCACAGATTGTTGCTGAACAGATATTGCAGATGAAGAGCGCCAGAGAGATCAGAGAGTTCTTACAAGGGAGGCTGGACGAGAGATTGTGCGATATATCGGTTCCCCCTTCAAAGAGAAGGAGCCAATTGTGAAGGCCATTATTCCGGTTGCCGGAGAAGGAACCCGCTTAAGACCCCATACCCACACTATCCCTAAAGCCATGATGCCTGTGGCAGGCAAGCCTATTATTGGACATATCTTAGATACTCTTATCTCCCTCCGGGTGGATCAGGTCATCCTGATAGTTGGCCACTTAGGTGACAAAATCATCGAATTTGTTGAAAGTAACTATCCACAACTGGGACTAAAATCGATCCATCAGAAAGAGAGAAAAGGGCTGGGTCATGCTGTTCTCTTGGCCAAAGACCTGATAGCTGAGGA
>JAUWEO010000111.1 GCA_030608245.1 Candidatus Latescibacterota bacterium | reverse complement strand
GAGTATAATTGGCTGCCAACCAAAACTGGGCAGGTATTTGACGAATTTCAGTGTTCGCTGTACCCCACCTAATCCCATGGGAGGGAAGTAATAGGTGATGAATAGGACTTTTTTCATCCTCAACCGGTAATTGGTGATTGGTGAGATTCTGTCGAAAAATGGAATCTCGCAGGTCATCTGCCCGCAATCAACTGAATTTGAATCAGACCTTAGAGGCGTGAACGGGCCTTAATGTAGCAACGACACCCTCACGAATTTTCATTCTCAAGCACCTTCGTGATTTACCTTAAAAAAGACTGCTTTCGTAAAAATATAATAAAAGCAGCCTCTGTTTGCAAGGATATTTATCTCATTCCGATTAGGCTTCTAATCGTTGTCTCACTTCTTAGACTCAGGTTTTCTTTTTGCTCTTTTTATCTCCCGATTCTGGATAGTAATAATTGTAGTAGCGCGAGTAATAGCCATATTGGCTTTCGATATCGAAATTGTTAAGGACGGTGCCAAGAACACGAGTCCCGACACTTCTACGCCCACCATATCTCACCCGTAGATTCGGTTAACAGAACCTCTTTAAGGAAGGCCACTGCTTTGGTAAAACCTTCATTTACTGACATCAGACTGTCTTCATGTTCGATGGAAACCACATCGTCATAGCCAACCATCCTTAGGGTGCTGACGAAGTCCTTCCAGAACTCATAACCATGCCCATAGCCAACAGTACGGAATATCCAGGAGCGGTGAATCTCGTCGCTGTAGGACTTGGTGTCCAATACACCGTTCACTGAGGTGTTGAAGGAATCGATCTTGCAATCCTTGGCGTGGACATGGAAAATAGCCGATCCTAATTTTCTAACCGAGGCGATAGGATCCATCCCCTGCCAGAACAGGTGGCTGGGGTCAAAGTTGGCACCGATTACCTCTCCTACCGCTTCTCTCAATTTGAACAGAGTCTCGGTGCTGTAGACCACAAATCCGGGGTGCATCTCCAGACAGATTCTCACTCCGTGCTGTTTGGCAAACTTCCCTGCCTTTTGCCAGTAAGGGATGACCTTCTCTTCCCATTGCCATTTGACAATCTGGCTAAAATCATCGGGCCAGGGACAGGTAACCCAGTTGGGATATTTAGCAGCATCGGAGTCGCCTGGGCAGCCGGAGAAACCGATCACCCGTGTCACCCCCAATTTCTCGGCCAAAAGCACCGTCTTCTCAAAGATCTCGTGGTGTGCCTTGGCTATCTGCTGCTGGGGATGTAGAGGATTACCGTGACAGCTCAGTGCGCTGATCTCCACCCCTTTTCTGGCCAGCAGGTCTTTGAAACGCTGAAGCGCAGTCTGGCTTTCCAAAAGCTCAGCAGGTTTACAGTGGGGGTCACCAGGATAGTTTCCTGTACCCAGTTCGACCACCAGGACACCATTCTGAGTGATGTAGTCCAGTACCTCTTCCAGATTTTTTTGTCCAAACAGGGCAGTGAACACTCCCAGTTTCATTGCGCCGTCCTCCTCTCTTTAGATGGTATCGTTCAATATTTACCGCAGAAACCGCATCGAATTGTCTAAATTTGATATAGTTTTGACTGATTATCAAGTACTGGTATCAGATCAGTCAATCCTCAAGTGAGTCAAAATCCCCCTCTGGTCAACACTCCACACATCCAAATCAGGGTCGGAATCTATGTTTGCTGTGGCAGTTATCCGATAAGTGCTGTCGGTCAGTTGAGTCCAAGCATAGGCGTAAGGAAAGTCGAAGGGCATGTCAATAAAAAGCAACGAGTCTGACTCTCCTTCACAGAGCACATCTCTGATCTTACCCCCGCTGACCCCAATATAGCATCCGTTTTTTTTCTGATAAGCCTCTTCCTGAAGTGCAATCTGATGAAGTATCAACTTGGCTTTCTCAACCGCTACCCTTTTGGGTGAAGAGGTAAACGTGGGAAGAGCCAACAAGATAATAGCAAACACAATAGCCAAAATTACTGAAAGCTCGTAGAGTTGTCTCCGCATCTTCACTATCTAACCAGAAGATAGACACTGTAGAGTATTACTACTATCAACAGAATAAACCATAACAACGACAACCCCATGGCAGTTCGAGGAAGCCGAGGCCTTCGGAGCTGTATTCGCCTTCCTTTGTCAGGTTCGGTTCTGTTAAACGAAAATCTTCGGTAATTGGGTCGTCTCATTTCGCGGTACCTATTGTCACCAAATTGGTTTAGACCTATATCTGCAAAATTGAACACTGGAAAACACCGAAAGGCACTGACTATTAACTTGTTTTTAAATATATTCTGAGGTTTCGATATGATTTACTGTTGTGTCGAATATTTCTCCGGTTGTTTCAGTGTCATTCAGTGTTTTATGAATCTGGTTTAAAAGAATCTATACCCGGTGAAGATCTTTCCGAAGAAGTTGACAAAAGGAGAGATCACCAGAGAGAGCACGGGGATAAGACGGTTCAGGAAAATAATCCCTATCAGGATAAGCGGCCCCCATCTTTCCAGCTGGTGAAATCTATACTCTTGCTCCGCTGGTAGTAGTCCCATTAACACCTTTGAGCCATCCAGAGGAGGGATAGGAATTAGGTTAAAGACAGCCAGGATAAGGTTAATAAGGACAGCATACACAGCCATTCTTGATAGTAGCGCAAGACCTGAAGAGTTAAACCACCTAAAAAGCACTCCACACAGGGCGGCGGCCAGCATGTTTGCTGCTGGTCCGGCAAGAGCGACCCAAATTATGTCTCTTTTGGGATCTTTGAAGTAATTAGGATTTATCGGCACTGGCTTTGCCCAGCCGAAACGGGCAATAAACAGCATCAGTGTCCCTAAAGGGTCAAGGTGCACCAGAGGATTAAGGGTTAATCTTCCCGCCAATCTGGCAGTGGGGTCTCCCAACTTGTCAGCAACCCATCCATGGGCTACCTCGTGCACAGTGATGGCCAGGAGAATACCAGGGGCAAAGAGGAACAACTGGCGCAAGAAATTCACCTGTTTTCTCCCCTCCAGATTTTTTTCGCCAATTTAAGTTCTTCCTGCTTTGAACCAACCTCTCCGTCTAATCTCGCCGCCAGTACCTTGTCCAAGATATTCTTAAAGATAGGGCCGGAAGGCACACCCATCTTTTTCAGTTCCTCCCCCGACATCTCTGTCCTGGCAGCTTTTAGTTTCTCAAGATAGACAAAAACCCACCTGCTTGGGACTTTTGCCCTGGTGGCCATAAAAAGCAATACCTCTGTGGGAACACCCCGAAGGGAAAAGTATACCTGACTTGGTTTCAAATCCGCATCTTCCAAGAATCTTATCTTATCCTCCAGGGGTTCGAGTCCAGTTACACAATCTCTCACCTTTTTGGAAAGTGCCAAACGCTGTGCCACCTGTTTTTTGGCCTGGGGAGATAGGGGACAAAACAGAGCCAACAAGTAAAGAACCAGTCTGCTAAAGTAACGCGGCAAATTAGCTGAAGAGAGGATCCTTTCCAGCCCAGAGAAAAGCACCTCGGTGTGCTGGTCGACTCGAAACTCAGGATGGATAGCGCCCAAGATGCCCAATTCTGAGAGGCGTTTAACGGCTGGCAGAGGATCCTTCTCCTTCAGGATAAGGGTGATCTCTTTGCCGATGCGCTCACTGGAAACCCGATTTAGAAGTCCCGCTCGAATGGTCTCTCGCAGCAGTCGTTCTGTCTTTTTCTCGATGGTAAAACCGTAGCGCTGCTCAAATCGGACTGCCCGAATGGTGCGCATCGGGTCGTCTACAAAACTCAATTGGTGAAGCACCCGAATTATGCCTGCTTTTAGATCTTGATTTCCACCGAAGTAGTCAACCACTTTGCCATAGTTTCTCTGGTTGAGTTGGATGGCCATGCTGTTGATGGTGAAATCCCGCCGATAGAGGTCATTTCTAATCCCGCTGATTTTCACTACAGGCAAAGCTCCAGGCTGTTTGTACCTCTCTGTCCTGGCGGTTGCCACATCAATTTTTAGTCCTTTGGGTAGGACGACAATTGCGGTTTGAAATTGCTTGTGGGGCTTGACCTGTCCTCCTTCCCGTCTGCTGAATTGTTTGGCGAAGGCGACACCGTCGCCTTCTACCACGATGTCAACATCTAAATTGGGTTGGTCCAACAAAATGTCCCTGGGCAGTCCCCCTACTAAGTAGACATTAACCCCAGACTCGTTCGCAGCCTGGCCGATTTTTTTGAACAGGGATTTGAGTTTGGGAGGAAGCCTGCGCCCATCTAAGTCTATAACTTTGCCCAAGTCCCGAGTACCCTCGGTTGGCTTTCGTAGGGGAGACTTTACTGCTCTCTCCATCTCTGAGAAAGTCCAATAAGGTATTCTTTGAATTTTGGTCCTATGTCTGACCGTGCCAAAGCAAACTCCACAGTCGCTATCAGATAGGACAATCGATCGCCAACAGTGATCCATTCTCCCTCGATCTTATGGGCATAGACGACGTGGGTTTTGGCCAAAGTTTTGATGGCATCTGTTACTCTAAGTTCGTTATCTACTGCTGGTTTTGTCTTTTTCAGAACATCAAATATCTCGGGTTCCAAGATAAATCTCCCCAAGAGTGCCAAATTAGAGGGTGCCTTTTGGGGTTGGGGTTTCTCTACCAGATCTTCAACTAAATAGATGCCACCTATATTTTTCGCCTTAATTATTCCGTAGTCGCCTACCTTTTCCTGGGGAACCTCAGCCACAGCCAAGATGGAAGAGTTGTATTTTTCATAAAGATCACTGAGTTGCTTGATGCAGGGGGTATTTGCCCTCACTAAGTCATCGCCGTAGAGCACCCCGAAAGGTTCATCACCGATGTGATTCTTGGCTTTGAGAATTGCATGACCAGTTCCCAGGGCCTCTTTCTGGCGCAGGTAATGGATATCTGCCAGCCGCTCGATCTCCTCTAAGGTTTTCAAAATCTCGACTTTTTCTTTCTCTCTCAGCACCGAGTTCAACTCAAAGGATTTGTCGAAATGGTCTTCGATTGCTCGCTTGCCCCGGCCAGTGATTATGAGAATATCCTCTATCCCTGAGGCCACTATCTCTTCGACGATATATTGAATCGCCGGTTTGTCCACAATGGGCATCATCTCCTTGGGCAGTGCCTTTGTTGCCGGTAGAAACCTCGTCCCCAAACCAGCTGCCGGGATAACCGCCTTTCTTACCTTCATCTCTTAACGCTCCTGTTATATCTGTCATATTTACAACACTGAGAAACACCGAAGTTACCGAACTTATAAGAGCCTATTGTAATCTCCTTTTTCACATTTTAGGCGATGTTTTCCTCTCATAGATTGTTACTATTTCAGTGTTTTCGGTGAGCTTCAGTGTTCAATGCATAATCTGGAGTTATCTAATGAGGCTTCCGATTTTGCCCCAGCGGATTTTATGGATAATATCCCACAGGGGAGCATCTTTGTTCCAGGAAAAGTAGATTATCAATGCCTTGCCTTTTATGTTTTCTTGGGGTAGCCACCCCCAATAGCGACTATCATAGCTATTGTCTCTGTTGTCACCCATTACAAAGAGCATACCCGGGGGCACCTTAACCGGTCCCAGATTGTCCCGATTGCCAAATCCTGTCGGAAAGGTTCGAGGGTCAAGCCGTTTGGATTTCGGGGGATTGGAAATTCTCTTGCCATTTACATGGACTACCTTATCCTTGATCTCCACTGTCTGCCCTTCGATGGCGATGACGCGCTTTATGAAATCCTTGTATGGATTTCGGGGACTACGGAAAACAACAATGTCGCCTGGGCGCGCCTCTCTGAAGCCCGGCAGGCGGAAATGGGGAAGTTCAACCGAAGTGAACGGGATATGGTCTGGACTGCTGGCCCCATAGATGAACTTGTTCACCAGCAAGAAATCACCGACCAACAGCGTGTCTTCCATAGAGCCGGACGGTATGCGAAAGGCTTGGATCACAAACTGTCTGATGACGAACGCAAGAACAAAGACATAGACAATTGTCTTGACATATTCCTTGACAATAGCTGCTTTCTGCGATTTATTGATTCCTGCTGATCTCTCTTTCACTGCGGATACCCTATCACTTTATTCCTTCATCTTTTATCTTGCCCTTAGGTTTGATTTCTCTTTCACTATGGATCCCCCATCATT
>JAUWEO010000010.1 GCA_030608245.1 Candidatus Latescibacterota bacterium | reverse complement strand
CGTTTTCTTAAGATAACGTCATCGGCCGCTCCCAGCCAGATATTGCTATCCAGCGGATCTTCCTGTTTAGTATAGAAATCGGGGGTTTCCTGATATCTTATCGCCTCGATGAGCTCCTCGGCGAAGAATGTGGCCATTCCTGCATCCAAGGCGGGTGCAAGATAAGGAAGCCAGACCTTCTCCCTCACCGGAGGGGGCAGAAGGGACCTGCACCGCTCCAGCACCGGTTCCATATCGCCGATGGTTTTGACAGGCACCCCCAAGATGCCGTAGATCACCGGCAGATAATAGCCAGTATTGGGAAATGCCACCTCTTGCTCAGGACCCCACCTGTCCATAGCCTGCTTCCATTTCTCCTCCGCCTGTTCAACTATCCGGTGTGCTCCTCTTATGCCTGCTGCGCAGATAAGCTTGGACATCTTGCAGCTCCTCCTTATGTTTGGAAATTAGCGGGATGCTGTGTTGTTGGCAACATTGTGCCTTCAATAATTCTTGTTCAACAGCTCGAAATATGCCCTCGGATGCGCACAAACTGGACACTGCTCGGGAGCTTCAGTTCCCTCGTGAATATGTCCGCAGTTCCTGCACTTCCAGTATACTTTACCATCTTTTTTGAAAACCGTGCCATCTTCGAGATTTTTTAGTAATTTCTGGTAGCGTTCTTCATGTTCTTTTTCTATCCTGGCAATACCTTCAAATAGCACCGCGATTTCCTCAAACCCTTCATTGCGAGCTTCTTTTGCCATGCGGGGATACATATCGGTCCATTCAAAATTTTCTCCCCTTGCAGCAGCTTTCAGATTATCGATCGTGTTTCCTATCCCATTCAATTTCCTGAAATGGAGTTCTGCATGTTCTTTTTCGTTCTCGGCAGTTTCAAGAAATATTGAGGCCATTTGTTCATAACCTTCTTTTCTTGCCGCTGAGGCAAAATAGGTATATTTGTTTCTTGCCTGCGACTCGCCTGCAAATGCCTCTGATAGATTCTTTTCTGTCTTTGTTCCTTTTAAACTTGCCATTTTATTTGCCTCCATATTATTCTGTAATTCCCTGTTTTAATATCCTTCTCGCCTATCCACTCGGGAGCAACCCCAGCAGCAGGCAGGGCCGGCCACACCGACTCGGTGGGTGGTGGACATCCTTTTGATTCAGCCTTCATTTCCTGACTTATCTGAGCAAAACCCAATCCGACGGCGTTTTGGTTCTGGGGGTGTCATCAGTTCACGGATAGCATCGAAGACCACCTCAACTTGAAATCACGATTTGTGATTTCAAGTTGGCAAATTCTTCCTGCATCAGTTGAAACATAAAGTCTTCAGGGAACCGATCGATGTTCCGTTTTACAGTTTGAACCAGTATGCGTGGTTCAACTTGATACAACTCTGCTAAGTCAGTGCTTAACATCACTTTTTGTCCGCGGAGAAAGAAAATGCGTTTCTCTATGCGTTCAACGGGAATAACGCCTTGCTTAACGGCCATAACCAGTCCCTTTTAAGGTCCCGTCGTATTTCGCCCTCCAATTTTGTACTCGCCGCAAACTGCTCATCCGGCTTGGCTGTGAGCTGCTGCATCTTCCTCTCGAACAGCTCATCACTCTCCTACACCGCCTCCAGTTCCCGCCGCTTGGCCATATCAAACAGCACCCTCTCCCTGGCCTTGTCTATACCTAATGCCTTGCGCTTTCCGTCAATGTGAGCGATTATGAGCTTGGCCGCTTCTATCGGGTCAGGCTCAAAGGCCCAGTTGGCTCCGGCAATACCTTCCATCTTTTCAAACAAAATCCGGGTCGTCTCCTCAGCACCCAAAGTCGGCCAGGTAACACCGAACACCGTGAATACCCCAGAGGCCACGAAATACTGACCGATAGAGATAGCCTTCTCACTCATCCACTCCGGAGCAGCCCCGGCAACAGGCAGGTCGCTGAGGTCATCTCCTAATCCCCCCTCTTTCACCATCGCTGAGGCGGCGATAAGTATCCGGGAATTGTCCACACAGGAACCCATATTGAGCACCGGTGGTATTCCCACCGCCTCACAGACTTCCCTCAGCCCGGCTCCGGCGAACCGGGCTGCTGCCTCCGGTATCATCAGACCTTCCTTAGCACAGGCTATGGCCGAGCAACCGGTCTGAAGGACCGCCACATCATTTTTGATAAGCTCCTTAACTAACTCGATATGCACCCAGTCGTATCTCACTTTAGGATTATTACATCCCACCACTCCAGCCACTCCTCTTATTCTCCCATTGATGATGTTATCATTAAGCGGTCGGACAGAGGCCCGGTAGACCCCGCCCAAAAGATAGTTGATGGTTTCATAACTGAACCCGGATATATGTTCCATCTTTTCCTGCGGGATAGCCACTTTACCAAGGCGGTTGGGGAAGTTCTCTACCGCTATTCTCACAATTCTCTTTGCCATCTCCAGGGCATTCTCCTCATCGAACTCTATGTATGTCGTTCCAGGAAATTTAGCTATTGGAGAGGTGCTGATGATCTTGGTATGGTAGCATTGGGCCACATTGGCCAGGGCGGGCATAATACACTGGATGTCCACTACTACAGCCTCAACCGCTCCGGTAACCACAGCCAACTCCTGCTGAAGGAAATTGCCCGCTATGGGAATTTCATGACGCATCAGTATTTCAAGTCCAGTGCAACACATCCCTGTGATATTTATCCCCTGAGCGCCCTTCTGCTTGGCTAAATCTAACAGTTCTTTGTCTTGAGCTGCCACCACAATCATTTCCGAAAGTAAGGGTTCATGGCCGTGGACAATAATATTCACCTCGTCTTCACTCAGAGTGCCTAGGTTGGCCTCGCCCAGAATAGGTTCAGGGGTGCCAAAGAGGATATCCTGAACATCGGTAGCCAGCATAGAACCGCCCCAACCATCTCCCAACGAAGCGCGCATCCCCTGACGCAGAAGGTGTTCCGGGTCATGGTCAACGCCCATATGGGTTCTGTGCATAATCTCCACGATCTCGCGGTCTATACCCCGAGGGGCGATTCCCTGTTTACGCCAGAGTTCCTGCCGCCTCAGTGGGGCCTTTTTGAGGTAATGGATTTCTCCCTCTTGATTTCCAAATTCTGCTAACACCACCTTCGCCACATCCTTGAGTATCTCCTCGGTATTTCTCTCTCCTACCTCAATCCCGAAATCCAGGGCAACTGCTATGAGTTTCTGTTCATCTTTGATCTTATAATCGGAAGCCTCGCCGTTGGCCAAAGCAAGCAAAGTTAATGCCACTCCTCGACCATGATCAGAGTGGGCAGCCGCTCCACTGGCGACCATCCGAATAAAGTTGCGGGCGGCAATAGTCTCGGCTGTGGCCCCACAAACACCGAATTCTGCTTTCTTAGTAATCCGGCAGGGACCCATAGCGCAAATCTTACAACAGACACCCTGTTGTCCAAATTTACATTGAGGCAGTTGAAGTTCCAACCTGTCCCAGACAAGCTCTACCTCATCTTGCTTGGCTTTCTGTAGCAAGGATTCTACTGTCCTATCAATGCTCTTTTCGCTGTCTGTCATCACTGTCTTCCTTTCCTGAAAGATGTATTGTCAATATTCTTATCACATAGAACACAGCGCAGCAAGCTGCAAACGATAATCGCAAAGAACCCAAAGAAGGCGCAAAGGTCGCGAAGTGAGCTTCCTTCTTTGCGTTCCCTGCGCCTACTCTGCGAACTTTGCGGTTGCTACGGAAAACCTTGTCAAAAAAACAACGTTTCGCAGGTTAGTAGTACAACGTAGTATATCATCTACTGGGAACATACTCGTCAAAACCCCTCAGTTATTTTAGCGACCTGATAGCTTATTTACCATACTCCGCACTAAGCTTATTGCCTCCGGATGTCTCATAACCAGCACATCTGCTCCAGCCAACAGCAACAGCATAGCGGTCACTGCCTCCATCAGAATTCCCCGTTTTCCCTGGTCGCCGAGTTTAGGGTCCTCATCCTCTTTGATCTGCACCTCTTTCACCTTCCACACCTCTTTTGCCAGGTCACAGATCATCGGAAATTGCAGTTTCTTATCCTGCTGGGCCAGGGCTGCTATCCTGTCTCGTTCCATAACCGAGTAGGTGTACTCTATGCCGTAGCCCAAACCGCCGGTGGTAGGGTCAACCACGATCTTCTCGTCTGGTACGCCCAGATCGCCCAAAAGGATATTCAGTTGTTTAGCGAGGTTTATGTCAATAGGGGTGGAGGCGGCTATGGTATGTCTGTAGGCAATAGCAGCTGCCCCTATTTGTTTATAGTTTTCCTCTCCCACCGGTCCCAGCACCAGATTTTTGCCCTCGCAGGCCTCGGCGACTCCTCTGAGGACCTCAGCGTCCTTCTCGTCGTTTTTGCATCCCCAGACGATCAACGGGACATCTATGCTATCAGCCACCTGTTTGACCGCAGGCACTATCTGATCGGCCGGCCTGTTAAGTCCGTTGGGGTCGGCGCTGAGAAGCTGAAGGCAGATCAATTCGGCTTCGTACTGATTTATGCACTTCTGGGCCCAGGCCACTGGATCCTCCAGCACATCCTCGAAGGGCTCCACGGCTGCCGGCGGCCATTCCTGGGGCGGACAATCGTAAACCTCCATGGCAATAGAGGGCAGATGGAGTATCTCCCCCTCAAACAGATGAAATGGGTAAGTGGTCTCCTTTCCCACGGTTACCGCCCGATCACCCTGCCCGAGGGTAATCTCTTTTATCTCTCCTGAATAGGTGATCTTGGGGATTTCAAACGCCACTTCTCTCTCCTTTCGCTATATTAAGCGGGTGTTTTCCTTCTCTCACTTCCGTACCATTCCTGGGAGAACCAGTATCTCTCCGCCGTCTGTAAGTATTTCAGCATTTCCTCCCGCGTATTTAGCTTTTTTCGCCAATTATATGTCTTCTCTGACCTTTTGGGCTCGCAACTTTCCTCTAAAGACTCTCTTGGTTCATCCATTATTGCCTCCTTTCAGCATTGGCTTAGGACTGATGTTAGCATTGATGAAAACTGATTGAAACTGAGGACGGATGAGGATAGTTCTCCGAATTTTGGCCTGCTTGAATCTACTTATCTTTTGCGATCTCTGCGGCAAAAATGGACATCTTTCAGTTACCCAGTTGCGCAGCTATTTTTCTCGCCTCCTTCAGAATTTCCTGATGAGGGCC
Source organism: Candidatus Latescibacterota bacterium (assembly GCA_030608245.1). Lineage (GTDB taxonomy): Bacteria > Latescibacterota > MVCY01 > MVCY01 > MVCY01 > MVCY01. The sequence goes on along the minus strand of JAUWEO010000010.1, from coordinate 13,702 downwards.
TGAATCGCTGGAGATATCCAACAAGGGCTCGCCTGTTATTTGTTCATCGTAAGGAAGAAATCCCAGAAACTCAAATTGCGACATATTCCTCGTTAAAAACTTCCTGTCCGACTCTCTGTGGATCTTATTCCCCACCGCAACGATGTTTTTCAAGCCGATCTCAAAAGCCAGTTTTCTGATTCGCTGGGCAGTCGTTGTGCTCAACCGGGTGGGTTCTACAACTGCTATCAACCGGTTTACCGCCTGGACAGTCCCTCGGCCCAGGTGTTCTATCCCGGCCTCCATATCTAGGATTACTATCTCTTCCCGGTCTGCTATTAAGTGACGAAGCAAGGCTTTCAAAAAGGCGTTCTCCGGGCAAGTGCAACCTAATCCGCCGCCCCTTACTGTGCCCATCACCGCGAGGCTTATCCCTTTATGTCGAGTGAAATAACTGTCTGGGATGTCGTCTACCTTGGGGTTAAGTTTGAAGTAAGGAGAGAAGGTGTTGGGCTTGGCGCCAGTTCGTTCTTCAATCAACTGTTTCATCTGGATCAGGGGGGTTATTTGGAAAGGATTGGGGAAACCTAAGGCGAGGGCTAAGTTGGCGTCGGGATCGGCATCTATGGCAAAGACTTTACAGCCCTGTTCCACAAATAGCCGGGCTAAAATACCTGCCAGCGTAGTTTTACCTGCTCCCCCTTTGCCAGAAATAGCTATTTTCACACAATTCCCCAAGATTAGCGAATTTCAAAAAACGCATTACCGGGTCCCTGAATCTAAGCTCCCAAATGGGAAACAACATTATACCAAATAGCAGGGATATTGTCAAGGAAAAATCACATTGCAAGTGGCACTGGGAGCAAACATGGTATCCCTTTAGTTGGACTAAAGGTTTTTGGAAAGAGAGATGGGCAGGAGCTGGATCGATGGTGAGTAACATAGATATTTTAAAAATCCCGCTCTTCGCAGAGAAAACCGGGATTGGCTCAGACCTGCCTAATGGAATCCCCAGAGAAGGGTACACTTTCTCCTTGACAAAAGTGCCCTTTTTTTGTTTCTTTTAGAGCATTTGCCTGAGGTAAATCAGAATTCCAGAAGCTCCGGAGGGAGGGAGCTCTTTTCATAGAAATGGCTGTGTCACGGTTAAACTTGGCTAATACAGGAAAACATCCGGTGACAAAGGGACCAGACTTTTTTTTGTTTAAGTCAGACGCTCGCTACGCTTATGCAGTTGGTAGAATTCGCTCTTTGGAAAATCGCTATTTGACCAGACAGGATATTGAACGGCTGATCGCCACCGAAGAGTCGGAGGAGGCATACAGATTCTTGGTCGAAAAAGGCTACGCTGAAGGGGAACCGAAGGTGAAAACCTGGAGCGACCTGGAGTCCTGCCTTAGAATCCAGCGACAAGAGGTGCTGGCACTGATCTCAACGCTTTCTAAGGATACCTCGATCTCCGACCTCTTCCGGGAAAGATATGATTTCCACAACTTGAAGGTATTACTTAAGGCCAGGTATTCCGGGCAGAACCTGGAACATCTGCTCATCGATGTGGGCACTGTCCCTGTAGAGATCTTAACCGAGGCGGTGACGGATGATGATTACCGGTCGTCGCCCCAGTTCATCTCCAACACCGTCCAGGTTGTCAACACCCGATGGGAAAAGACAAATAACCCCCAATTAATAGATATCCTAACCGATGGCGAGATGTACAAACGCTTCAGTTTAGTGATCAGGCCGTTTGGAAACCGTTTCTTAAATAGATGGCTGGACTTGGAAATAGACCTGGCCAACATAAAGACCCTGGTGAGGGTGAAGTGGCTGGATTTGGATACAGCTCTGCTAACACAGAGCTTGATAGAGGGAGGCTCAATAAAGGAGACCGAACTGTTCCCCCTCCGTGAAACCCCTTGGGAAACGGTGGCTTCGTTCTTCAGCAAAACGCGTTATGCCAAAACCGTAGCCACTGGGACAGATGCCCTCCTGAAATCTGACAGTTTCCTTCCCTTAGAGAAAATGGCCGACGTTACCCTCATTTCCTATTTGGAAAGAGCTAAAGTCCAATCTCTGGGGATTGAGCCCCTGGTGGCCTATCTGCTGTTGAAGGAATATGAATTTAAAGCTGTACGGACTGTACTGGTAGGAAAAGCCAACCACTTACCAGCCGAGCTGATGAGGAACAAACTACCTGAATATCCTTAATATAGAGATTGGAAATGAACAGACAAGAAACACAGAGCAAGGTTAAACGCCCTTTCCAGGCGGCTCAACCCGGTGACTCCGGGAAAAATCTACTCTTGAAGACTTCTAATATGGCGGTCATTGGTGACCGGGACTCTGTTTTGCCCTTTAAGGCTGTGGGGATGAAGGTAATGCCAGTGGCTGATGCTCAGGAGGCAGCCCAGGCATTTGACAGTTCAGTCAACGCTAAATACGTAATCATCTTTATTACTGAACGAGTGGCGGTAGAAATCGGGGAGAGAATAGAGGCGATTGCCCTGAAGACCCTGCCCAGCGTGGTGCTTATTCCAGACAATCGGGGCAGTTTAGGACTCGCAACTGAGAAAGTGAGACAGATAGTGAGCAAAGCGATAGGAGCGGATATATTCCGGGGAGGTGATAAGTAGTTGAAACCAGGAACTATAATTAAGGTCTCCGGTCCCCTGGTGGTAGCTGAAAAAATGGAAGAAGCCAGGATGTTCGATGTAGTTATGGTAAGCGACCATCAGCTCATCGGAGAAATCATTGAGCTCAAAGGAGATCGGGCTTTTATTCAGGTCTATGAAAACACCGGGGGGGTAGGTCCTGGAGAACCAGTCTATCTCACCGGAGAACCGCTAAGTGTGGAATTGGGCCCTGGACTCATAGGTTCGATCTACGACGGAATCCAGCGCCCGCTGGATGTCATTCGTGCCCAAACAGGTGACTTCGTCACCCGGGGGATCAATATACCCGCCTTGAACAGAGAAAAGAAATGGCATTTCATGCCTGTAGCAAAGGAAGGAGATGAGGTTAGCGGCGGCGACATCATTGGCAGGGTGGAGGAAACTCCAGCGGTGGTGCATCGGATAATCATCCCTCCGGAAACAGAGGGAGAGATAGAACAGATAACAGAGGGAGATTTTTCGGTCAAAGAGGTAGTGGCCAGAGTGAAAACTGCCACCGGAACACAGGACATCACTATGTCTCAGCAATGGCCGGTGAGAAAGGCTCGGCCCTATAAAAGCAAACTCGTTCCCAGCAGCTTTCTCACCACTGGCCAAAGGGTGATTGACACCTTTTTCCCTCTCGGCAAAGGGGGGACGGCCTGTGTGCCTGGGCCTTTCGGTAGTGGCAAGACAGTGATACAGCATCAGTTGGCCAAGTGGTCAGATGCAGACATAATAATCTTTGTCGGCTGCGGCGAGCGAGGCAACGAGATGGCCAATGTGCTGCTGGAGTTTCCAGAGTTGACCGACCCCAGAAGTGGTCACTCGTTGATGGAACGGACTGTGCTCATTGCCAACACCTCCAATATGCCGGTAGCAGCCCGAGAGGCATCGATATACACCGGCATCACCATCGGTGAATACTTCCGAGATATGGGCTACGATGTGTCAGTTATGGCCGATTCTACCTCCCGATGGGCAGAGGCACTCAGGGAGATGTCGGGCAGACTGGAGGAGATGCCCGGCGAGGAGGGCTACCCAGCTTACCTGGGCACTCGCCTGGCTGAGTTCTATGAAAGAGCTGGCCGAGTGGTCTGTCTGGGCAGCGACAGCAGAGAGAGCTCCCTCACCGTTATCGGCTCTGTGTCACCTCCTGGAGGTGATCTGGCCGACCCGGTAGTGCAGGCAACCCTCAGGGTAGTTAAGGTCTTCTGGGGTCTGGAAGATACCCTTGCCTTTCAACGGCACTTCCCTGCCATAAGCTGGCTTAACAGCTATTCTCTTTACTCCACCAACTTAGAGGACTACTTCAAAGTGAATGTCAATGAAGAGTTCCCCGCACTTCAAGCCGAAGCAATGCGGCTGCTGCAGCAAGAGGCGGAGTTGGCAGAGATAGTAAGATTGGTGGGCATAGAGGCTATGTCTGATCGGGACAGGCTAATATTGGAGACCTCCAGATTAATAAGAGAGGATTTCCTACATCAGAATGCCTTTATGGAAATAGATACTTATACTTCACTGCTCAAGCAGTACAGAATGCTCAAATTAATAATGGAATCACACGAATTATCTCAGTCAGCACTGGAGAAAGGAGTCTCTGTCGACCAATTGACTTCCCTACCCGTTAAAGAAGAGATAGCCCGAATGAAACTTATTCCCGAGGACCAACTAGATCGGTTCGACCAGTTGGAAAAAGAGATCCGGACCCAGGTGGAAGCGCTGGTAGAAAGTGAGGAGAGTGTCAATGCTTAAGGAATATCTGACCATCCGTGAGATTGCCGGTCCCCTTGTCTTGGTTGAAGAAGTAGAAGGGGTGAAGTTTGAGGAATTAGTTGAACTGGAGCTTCCTGGTGGTGAGAAGAGAAAGGGCAGAGTATTGGAGGTGGACCGAGATAGGGCCTTAGTGCAGTTGTTCGAGGGTGCCACTGGGGTGGATGTTTTCAAAAGCCGGGTGAAGTTCTTGGGTCGAGGCATAGAATTGGGAGTGTCGAGGGATATCCTGGGCAGGGTATTCGACGGCTTGGGCGAGCCGATTGACAAAGGCCCTAATATATTGCCAGATAAGAAATTAGATATCAACGGGGATCCCCTCAACCCCTACGCCCGAGAATATCCCTCGGAGTTCATCCAGACAGGCATCTCTGCTATTGACGGGCTTAATGCATTGGTCAGGGGACAAAAACTTCCTATATTTTCGGGTTCTGGTCTGCCCCACAACCAGTTGGCAGCCCAGATCTCCCGGCAAGCCAGAGTGCTGGGAAAAGAGGAGAAGTTCGCTGTCGCCTTTGCCGCTATGGGCATCACCTTCGAGGAGTCAGACTATTTCATTCAGGATTTCCGCCGCACAGGCGCTATTGACCGTTCGGTAGTATTCATTAATCTGGCAGATGACCCGGCCATCGAGAGAATAGCGACTCCCCGGGTAGCACTCACCGCCGCCGAATACTTAGCCTTTGACCTGGGAATGCATGTGTTGGTTATCCTCACCGATATGACTAACTATGCCCAGGCCTTGCGCGAGATCTCCGCCGCCAGAAAAGAGATACCAGGACGCAGAGGCTTCCCAGGCTACCTGTACACCGACCTGGCCACAATCTACGAGCGAGCAGGCAGAATCAAAGACAAACCTGGCTCCATAACCCAGATCCCCATCCTCACTATGCCAGAAGACGACAAGACCCACCCTATCCCCGACCTCACCGGCTATATTACCGAGGGCCAGATAATCCTTTCCCGGGCGCTGCATAAGAAGGGAATAATGCCCCCTATCGATGTGTTGCCCTCCCTGTCCCGGTTGAAAGACAGAGGAATTGGAAAGGACAAAACCCGTGAGGACCATTCCGATGTGTTCAACCAACTGTTCGCCTGCTATGCCCGGGGTAAAGAGGCCCAGGAGCTGGCCGTGATTCTGGGAGAAGCAGCTCTCTCCGAGATGGACCGCCTCTATTACAACTTCGCCGATGACTTTGAACGGCGATATGTAACCCAAGATGAGGATGAAGACCGGTCTATTGAAGAGACCCTCGATCTGGGCTGGCAACTGCTGACGATGTTCCCCTCCCTGGAGCTCAAACGGATAAGACCCCAGTGGATGAAGAAATACTACACCAGATTCAAACAGGAAGCAGAGGCAAAGAAGGTAGCATAAGAGGATGAAACTGCAGGTAAGTGCAACCCGGATGGAGCTGTTGCGGCTCAAAAAACGTCTCGACCTGGCCCGAAGAGGCCATAAACTGCTCAAAGACAAGCAAGACGAGCTAATGCGGCAACTGTTAGACCTGATCGAGACCCTGAGGGATTTGAGAACGAAAGCGGAGGAACAACTGCAGGATGTCTATCGAAGTTTCCTCGCCGCCCGCCTCTGGACCGACGAGCAGATGCTGGAAGAGGCCCTCAGTTTTCCCCGCAAGGTGGTCGACCTTCAAGTACAAGAAAGACGGATAATGAACCTCCGAGTGCCTGTCCTCAAACCCAGATTGGAAGGAGATATATATTGCTACGGGTTTGCCCATACCTCAGGAGAACTTGATGCCTGTTTGAAAAAGTTAGACAGCGTGTTGGAGGATATGGTAAAACTCTCTGAAGCAGAGAAAACCTTGCGACTTTTGGCCGATGAAATCGAAAGAACCAGACGCAGAGTCAATGCCTTAGAGTATATTCTTATCCCCAATTTGCAACAGACAATAAAGTATATTGAGATGAGACTGGAGGAGATAGAGCTGGAGACCCTGACCAGATTGATGAGGGTGAAGAAGATAATCAGGGGGGAGTGAATCTGGGGAGAGTTGATTGACTCGTAAACTCTCATGCTGACTGGTCGGCATGGATGGTTGCGGTGAGATCAATGACAAGAACTTATGCTTAGTATTATAGAAATCGTCGGCCGATTCCTACACATAAGGAGGTGAAAAAGGTTATGAGTGTTGTTAAAGAACAAGCCAAGAAGCTCATCGATGAATTGCCAGATCAGGCAAGTTGGGATGACATCATGTACGAATTCTATGTCAAAAAGAAGTTAGCAGTCGCTTTAAAAGCTGCTGAAGAAGGGCGCATTATCTCCCACGAGGAAGTTAAAAAGAGGGTTCTTTCATAATGAAAATCGAGTGGACTGAACCAGCCCTATTGGATTTGGAAAGTATTCGGGATTATATTGGGAGAGATTCAGAATACTACGCAACCCGACTTGTGGGAAAAATTATTGAAGCGGTAGAAGCTCTGGAGAAGTTTCCTGAAATGGACCGGAGTGTTCCAGAAGCTGAAGAAGAAAATATTCGAGAGCTCTTATTCTATAACTATCGAATCATCTACCGTGTGGAACCCGAACGCATTTTGATTCTCACTGTTATACACAGTGCTCGAGATTTGAGTCAGAAAAAACCCAAGCCGTGGGAGGTCATCTAAGTTCTCTGAAAACTGCAATAAAGGAAGAAGATAATCGGCACTTGGAAAAAAGAGCAATATCGTGAATGAAATAAACTACAAGCCTATAGGGATCATTCATTCTCCGTTCAGAGAACCGCATGGCACGCCTATACAACCTTCAGCCGCCAGGGATGTTGAGGGAACCGTGGAAATATTCCCTGAGTATGCTGAGGGTCTTAAGGATATTGAAGGATTTTCGCACATTATTTTGATATGTCATCTTCATTTATCTAAGGGATGCTTCTTAAAGGTAACACCATATATGGATAATAAGGTGCGCGGAGTATTTGCTACCAGGGCACCGGCTCGTCCGAACTCAATCGGCATATCTACAGTACGTCTCGTTAGAATTGAGGGAGGAAAACTTTACATTCGAGATTTGGACATTGTCGATGGTACGCCTCTTTTGGACATCAAACCTTATGTTCCGGAATTTGACATGCGAGAAATAGTACAAATAGGGTGGCTTGAGAAAAATGTGCATAAGCTTCAAAAGGCGAAAGATGACGGAAGGTTTGTGAAATGACACATACAACTTTCGAGAGCACAAGAGGAAAATGAAGAAAGCAAAGGTGCGTAATGCAAGAAGGCTCATCGCCGAGCGTCCAACAACCGTTGCCCAGGATGAGACGATTGAAGAGCTTGTGCTTGCCATCGCTGAAGATCTAAAGATTGAAGAATAGTATTTGTTGACAGTCAAAACTGGTGGACGCGATACGGTTTTTGACCAATATGAGAGAGTTTGAAAGGAGGAGAGAGAAATGCTTTTGGACCTAATTAGGGAAGAGCTGATTACTGCAGAACTTAAATCCAACGAGAAGGGTGGAGTAATCAGGGAGATGTGCGAGCTCCTTGCCAAAGCGGGAGTTGTTGGAGAACTGGATGAGTTCATCAAGGGGATCAAAAAGAGAGAGGAGATCGAAAGCACCGCCATCGGAGACGGGATAGCTATTCCTCATGCAAGGTCAGAGACTGTGAAGGAATTGGCGGTAGCCTTTGGCGGCTCCAAAGAAGGGGTGGATTTCCAATCTCTGGATGAAAAGCCCGTTCAGCTGGTGTTTATGATCGCTGCCCCTAACGATGCCAGAAAGGAATATCTCCAGGCTGTTGCCAGAATCGCAAGATTCCTTAAAGTAAAGAATTTCAAGCAAAAACTTCTTGAGGCGAGGACGACAGAGGAAGTCCTCAGAGTAATCGAGGAATTCGACGCCAGATTTCCCAAAAAGATGGAAGTCGAAACAAAGGCGGGAAGAGTGGTTTACAAATCATAGCATCAAGAAGCGGAAAACAGGAGACGGGAGATGTTTCTTCTGGAAGGAGGTCGGGATGTATCTTCTCGCGATTGTGCTCAACAGGGAGGAGTTCTTAGAGGACGTCCTGGAGGTCCTTGTTGAGTTGGGGGTAACAGATGCAACGGTCATTGACTCTGAGTCTATGGGGGCAGTGCTTGCTTATAAGGTGCCCATCTTTGCCGGGTTGCGCTTTGACTTAAAGGGTGGCAAGCGATATTCAAAGACAATCTTCGCCCTGGTCGAAGACAAGGAGATCGGTGACCAGGTAGTCCATTTATTGAAGGAAACTGATGTCGACCTTGAAACACCGGGAACAGGAATGGTTATTGCCATCAAGGTAGAATCTGCCTTGGGAACCCCTTCCGAACTAACTTTGGACTGATGGATATACTACTTCTGATAGGAATAGCGATAATTGTGGGGTATATTGGTGGGAAGATCACCAACCGGCTTAAGTTCCCTGCAGTAGTGGGTTATATCGTGATGGGTCTCTTCTTGGGCCCTTCTTTCCTGGGGATGTTTAATTTAGGTCTGTCAGACAGAATAGGGATAGTAAGCGATGTGGCCTTGGCATTAATTGCCTTTGTTATAGGAAGCCAGCTTTCGTTAGACCTCCTGAGAAAACTGGGCAAAAAGATTATTATAATTCTCCTGGCAGAATCATTTGGTGCCTTTGTCATAGTATTCCTGGGAGTATATATTTTGACACACAAGGTCTACCTGGCCTTGATCTTCGGTGCCTTAGCTCCGGCTACTGCCCCGGCAGGCACAGTGGCGGTTTTACAGGAGTACCGGGCAAAAGGCCCGCTCACAAATACTCTGTTAGCTATAGTAGGCTTCGATGATGCCGTAGCTATCGTGATTTATGGGCTTGCTGCTGCTATTGCAAAACTCCTCATTATTGGAAAAGAAGGTCTGTCTTTCTATAACACGGTAGGGTGCCCCTTAATAGAGATTGGAGGTGCCTTGGCGGCAGGGATCACAATAGGAATGATATGGGGTTACTTTATCCGGAAAATGCATACCAGAGGCGAACTTTTAACGCTATCATTAGGGGCAATACTGGTCTGCGCTGGTGTGGCTAATCTTCTCCACCTTTCCTTGATTCTATCCAATTTAGCCTTGGGGATGGTAGTTGCCAGCGCTTTCCCCCGAACAAGTCGCAGGACACTAAATGCTGTCCAGGGTATCACCCCACCCATCTATGTAATCTTTTTCGTCGCAGCCGGGGCAAACCTTCAGCTTGGTCTGCTTCCCCAAATGGGCCTTTTAGGCTTGATCTATATAGCAGGTAGGACAGTCGGCAAAATGAGCGGTGCATTTGGGGGTGCTTTTATTACAAAGGCAGGGACAAACATCCGGAAGTACCTGCCCTTCGGCTTGCTCTCCCAAGCAGGGGTAGCCATCGGGCTGGCTATTCTTGTAGGGAGAGAGTTTGGCGATTTGGGAGCGGCTGGACATGAACTGGCGGTCATAACTATCAACACCATTGCGGCCACCACGATCATCTTTGAGATCATTGGGCCGATAGCCACGAAATTTGCCATTACCAAAGCGGGGGAGATAGGAAAAGCCAGAAGATAAAGAGAGGTTCCAATGGTTGAGGTCTCCATCACCAGGTGCCGAAGCTATCAGCCCGAAGAGGTCTACCAGGCAGTGAAGAAAGCGATAGGCCTTATCGGTGGATTGACTGAAGTGGTAAAACCTGGCGATACTGTCCTGCTCAAGGTGAATCTGCTCTCTGCCCTGCCACCGGAGAGGGCGGTTACTACTCACCCCTCGGTGACAGGGGCAGTGGTCAGGTTATTTAGAGAAGCAGGGGCACCTGTTTTGGTGGGCGACGCTGCTGCCACCGGAGGCCTGGGAAGCGGACCCTCACAAACCGATGCCTTCCAGATCTGTGGGATAAGAGAGGTAGCCGAAAAAGAAAAGGCTGAAATAGCAAACTTCAACCGTACCGGTTACCAAAAGATAGCGGTGCCCCATTTCAAACGATTGAGAGAGATTAATCTCGCCAGACCTGTATTAGAAGCGGACACAGTGGTTTCTCTGCCCAAGCTCAAGACCCACGAGCTTACTCTCCTCACCGGGGCGGTGAAGAACTTCTTCGGCTGTGTCCCTCACTCCGACCGCTCAACCGCCCATAGATTTGCCAAACCAGAACATTTCGCCCAGGCTGTAGTGGACATCTATTCGGTCTGTAACCCCAGTTTCGCTGTCATGGACGCAGTGGTAGCGATGGATAAAGAAGGGCCCTCGGGTGGGAGACCATTTCCACTGGGACTGATACTGGCCTCCCGTGACTGTGTAAGCCTGGACATAGTGGCCTCTCAAATCGCCGGATTCAAACCTACAGATATCCTCACCTCTGTGGATGCAATAGAGCGAGGCTTAGGACCAACCGCCCTGGAAGAGATAGAGATAGTGGGCGAGGAGCTGAAAGATGTAATCAGGCGGGATTTTCAAAAACCTTCTGCCCATACCGGATCTGTTTACAGAGGGTTGCGTCGCTTGCTTACCCCTGTTGGACTAAAAATTCTCCAGACTTATCCCCGGATAGAGGTCTCCAGATGTCGCAGATGTAGCTTATGTGCCGAAAAATGTCCCACCGGAGCAATTATAGTTAATCGTTATCCCAGAATTGATTACAAAAAGTGCATCCAGTGTTTTACCTGCTATGAGTTCTGTCCCGAAGGGGCAATTCAGTTGAGGCGCTCCTGGCTGATTGAGCAACTACAGAAAAAATAAGTACGTCATATAGCTGGTTTTCCTCAACAGACCAATTAATTCGTTTCACTCTTCACGATGAGAGACAATGAAGCTATCCCCTACCACGTTCTCAACTGTGGCCGTCTGGCTGTTTCTGTCCATATTTTCCTGGGGATGTGCTCAACAGACCCCACCAGTAACCTATCAGCATATCTTTAAGGAAACTTTCAGCCTGCTAACCAGAGGAGAAACTGCCGGTGGTGTCTATGTTCAGGTGACCTTCAGGACATTCGCCTTTGAGCTGGCTGGTCTGTACTCCCAGGCAGAGAAGCTCGGTTGGAATAGGATTCAACTTGAAGATAAAATAAAAGAGACCATTGATTACTTCGCCACCTCGGAATATCCACCCGAAGAGGAGATAGGGCTGAGGAATCTATATCAAATGTACACAGCCTTATTCCCCTTTTTCGACTCCAATAATCGTTTGCACAGAGTACAGTATGAGAATTTCAGAAGAGATTATGTAAGGCGCATATTGAAGAGAATCTATGGAGAAAATCTATTGACAAACTATTATACTGATAAATGGGGATATGACAAGTATGACCGCCTCGATTTCTCCATATACCTGGAAAATAAGGGAATCGAACCTCCAACAATAGCTAACATCGGGCAAAGAACTTTTCTGGAGGACGAGATCGGGAACAGATATAGTCCAAGAGGCCTGTTTAATCTCTATCTCCACGATTTTGACCGGCCTCGACAGGGCATCCTGAAAGATTCTGACCGTTATCGGGTGTTCTTCGTTAACCGAAAAGCAGATGGTGATCGTATCATCACCGAACAGACCAAATTTATCAAACTCGTCATCCAGAACCTGGGAGAAATGGCAGAAAGGAAATTCAGGTGGGATATGCCTTTTGAGTATGCTGAGATCTCTCCGAAGCCAGGCGAACGCTTTTGAGATATTGCCAGGTAGCAGCTAAACCGCAGCCAAGAAAACAAAGAATCAAACCACGAATTACACGAACTAAAATAAATAATTAGAGAATTAGTGGCTAAAGAAATCTTTTGAAATCTTGCGAAAAAAACAGAGAAATCATTGGTAATACCACAGCGCCCACAGAGGGATTTTAGAATTCTGGGATCTCTCCGCGTTCTGTGGTTAAGTTCCCATCAATAACCAAAACAACGAAGGAGGAGGAAAGATGAGAGTAATCATCACCAATGACTATGACGCGATGAGCAAAAAGGCTGCTGAGATTGTGGCAAAGACCGTGATGGAAAAACCCGATTGCGTGCTGGGTCTCGCAACCGGAAGTACTCCCATCGGGCTGTACAAAGAACTCACCCGGATGCACAAGGAACAGGGACTGGATTTCTCGAAAGTCAGAACATTCAACTTGGATGAATATCATGGTTTAGCCCCTGATCATCCGCAGAGTTATTATTACTTTATGTACGAAAATCTCTTTAAGCACATTAACATCCCCCTGCAAAATGTGAATGTCCCTAACGGTTTGGTAAAGGATGTAAAAGCATACTGTGCTCACTACGAGGAGATGATCAAACAGGCGGGGGGCATTGATATACAGGTCTTAGGCATCGGCGGCGATGGGCACATCGGCTTTAACGAACCGAGCTCTTCCCTTGGCTCAAGGACAAGACTGAAGACACTAACGGAACAGACTGTGAAGGACAATTCCAGGTTTTTTAAGAAAATAGAAGATGTTCCCAAATTTGCCATCACTATGGGGGTGGGTACCATAATGGAGACCAGAAAGTGTCTTCTTCTGGCAAATGGAGCCAAAAAGGCAAAGGTGGTGGCTCAAACTGTAGAGGGTCCTATTACGGCTCAGGTTACCGCCTCTGTGCTCCAACTACACCCCGATTGCGTGGCCATACTTGACCAGGAGGCTGCAGCAAAGTTGGAACGGAAGGATTATTATGCCTATGTGGAGAGAATGACCCACCAGCTTACCGTTGAATAACCAGGATGAGCCGGTGTACCTTATATTTCCAGAGTGAACGTGGCCCAATTTGGAAGGGAGGTAAGAATGCGCGGGACAGTTTGTATCTTCGAGGACGAAGGCTATAGGAAGCTCCTACCCTTAGTTTATACCCGGCCGGTGTATGAGCTACGGTGCGGCACCACTACTTTGCGCCAGAAGATCACAGAGCAATACCGGGGCGCCAAAGTTGTTCTCCACTGTCGGGATTACTTGGTGGACTCCTTACGACAGAGCTATCCAGGCTCAGCAATTAACCAGATAAAAGCCCCGGGCTGCCTCTTCATCAACGGCAGGGTAGTAGCCGACCGCACTCTGGCAGATAAGATTCCCTTAGAGGGTCTGGATGAAGTATTTATCAAGGACAACACTATAGTAGCTGTCAGGCTAAGCGGTGATTCTCTCTCTCAAATAGACCTGTCCCGTCCTCTGAAAGACAGCGACTTCAACGGTAAAAAAAACCAGATAAAAGTCGATTTGGCAAACTATTTCTGGGACCTGGTTTATCTCAACACTCCAAGACTTGAAGAAGAGTGTAAGTCTTCGGGCAGGCTTGGTATCATTGAAGGAAAGTTGTACCCAGGGATCCATCTTGTGGAAAAAGCCAACATCCACATTGCAGAGGGGGTATCTATTAAAC
>JAUWEO010000102.1 GCA_030608245.1 Candidatus Latescibacterota bacterium | reverse complement strand
CGCTCTGGAAGAAGTTATTCAGGACTGCTGTGTACTTCTCAATCGGGCTCCTACACTACATCGCCTTGGCATTCAGGCCTTCGAACCTGTGTTAGTGGAGGAGAAGGCGATAAGGATTCATCCTTTGGTCTGTGCCGCTTTTAATGCCGATTTCGACGGCGATCAGATGGCAGTTCATATTCCCTTGTCTATTGAGGCCCAGATTGAGGCCAGGGTGCTGATGCTTTCCTCTAAGAATGTCCTTTTGCCTGCTAATGGCAAACCTGTCATTATTGATAAACCCCAGGATATCGCTCTGGGATGTTACTATCTTACCAAGATAAAACCTGACAGCCACGGAGAAGGAAAGATATTCTCCAATCCAGAAGAAGTTCTGTTTGCTCACGAACACGATAGCGTTGAACTCCATGCCAAAATCAAGGTTAGGATCGATGGTACCATAATCGAGACAACCGCGGGCAGGATCATCTTTAACCAGATACTTCCCCAGGGGTTTGGTTTTGTGAATAAGCTGTTGGAGAAAAACCAACTCCAAGAGATAGCGGCTTCCATCTATCGGAAGCTGGGAGCAACTCAGACGGTAGAGTTCGTTGATAAACTGAGGGATTTAGGATTCCACTATGCCACCCAAGCAGGTGTGACTTTTGGAATAGATGATTTGATCATTCCCCCGGAGAAACAGACCATAGTAAAAGAGGCCATGGGAGAGGTGAGTGAGATAGAAAAGCAGTACAATCAGGGAGTTATTACTGATAGTGAAAGATACAATAAGATTATTGACATCTGGACCCATGCCACTAATGATGTATCTCAGGTATTGCTTGAGGGGTTAAGCAAGGATAGGGACGGGTTTAATCCGGTTTTCATGATGGCAGATTCGGGCGCTCGGGGCAGTCAGGAACAGATACGACAGTTAGCAGGGATGCGAGGGTTAATGTCGAAACCCCAGAGGAAACTCACCGGGGGAGTAGGGGAGATCATTGAAACCCCTATCATTGCTAACTTCCGCGAAGGGCTTTCTGTGCTTGAGTATTTCATTTCTACCCATGGTACACGCAAAGGATTGGCAGATACGGCATTAAAGACAGCCGAAGCCGGTTACCTGACCAGGAAACTGGTGGACGTGGCCCAGGATGTGACTGTCATGGAACAGGATTGTGGGAGTATTCGGGGGATAAAGATTGAGGCGCTGAAGGATGGAGATGAGGTGGTAGAACCTTTGTTTGACAGAATTGTGGGCCGTGTGCTCTCAGAGGATGTGGCTGACTCCTTCACCGGGGAAATAATTGCCTCTGCCGGGCAGGAGATCACCGAAGAGGTGGCTTCCAGAATAGTTGATGCTGGAGTTGAGTCAGCAAACATTCGTTCGGTGCTTACCTGTGAGTCCCGAAAAGGTGTTTGCGTCAAGTGCTATGGAAGAAACTTGGCTACTGGAAAGCTGGTAAATATCGGTGAAGCAGTGGGGATTATTGCAGCTCAGAGTATTGGAGAACCAGGGACCCAGTTGACTTTGAGGACTTTTCATGTGGGGGGTACGGCAAGCAGGATTGCGGAGCAGTCCGAAATAGCGGCAAGACGTCCAGGAAAGGTGCAATACAGAGACATAAACTATGTATCCAAGGACGGCAACGAACCTCCGTTTATTGTAGTAGGGAGAAACGGTTACTTAGAGTTGTTGGATGAACAAGAGATGGTACGAGGGAAACAGCATGTGCCCTATGGTGCCCAACTTCTGGTGAAAGAGGGACAAAAGGTCGAGAAATCGGATGTGCTGATCAGATGGGATCCTTACAGCAATGTGATTTTGACCGACCGCTCTGGAAGGGTTAAATTCGTTGACATTAAGGACGGGGTTACCCTGCGTGAAGAGCTGGATGAAGCAACAGGCCTGCGGCAGCGTGTCATTGTTGAACAGCGTGACAGATCCTTAAGTCCATGTATTGAAGTTCTTGACTCCAAAGGAAATAGACTTCGCAACTATAGTATTCCTGTGGGAGCACATCTGCTGGTTCATGACAAGCAGACACTTGAGCCGGGAAATACGCTGGTTAAGATCCCCCGCGCTATGGTTAAGACAAGAGATATCACGGGTGGTCTGCCCAGAGTAACCGAGCTGTTTGAGGCCCGAATTCCCAAATCTCTGGCCGTGGTCACTGAAATAGATGGAGAAGTCAAAATAGGAGGATTAATTCGAGGTTCCAGGGAGATAATCGTCACTGGCGAAACTGGAGAACAGAGAACATATCTAATCCCTTACGGCAAACATTTAGTAGTTCACGATGGCGATTATGTGACCGCAGGAGAGAAGCTTTCCGAAGGTCCGGTGAATCCTCATGATACTTTGGCGATTCTGGGGCCGCAGAGGGTGGCTGAATACTTGGTCAATGAGGTCCAAGAAGTCTATCGTATGCAGGGAGTGAGAGTAAACGACAAGCATATAGAGATAATCGTTCGCCAGATGCTTCAAAAGGTCAAAATAATCGATCCGGGTGATACCAACTTTCTGGAAGGTGAGCGGGTAAATCTTTGGGTTGTGAATGAGGAGAACCAAAGAATAAATGCCGAAGGCGGCAAGCCTACCACCTATGATTACGTGCTACTGGGAATAACCAAAGCTTCCCTGATGACCGACAGTTTTATCTCAGCAGCCTCATTTCAGGAAACAACCCGAGTGCTTGCCGATGCGGCAGTGCAGGGCAAGGTCGACTGGCTGGTTGGGTTAAAGGAGAATGTTATTGTCGGGCGGCTTATCCCTGCTGGAACAGGAGCACCTCGATACAGAGGAATATCTTTTGCGGAGACCGACAATGTGACCATTGAACAGGAGACTTCGTTGGAAAGTGATTTGACACCTCAGGTGTCCTCAGTTTCCGTTGTCCCAGAACAGACCGCTGAGAAGGAGGATGTATTAAGTGCCGACTATAAATCAGCTAATTAGAAAAGGACGAAAAAAGGTTACCAAGAAGAACTCAGCTCCAGCCCTAAGGAATTGTCCCCAGAGAAAAGGAGTTTGTACCCGTGTTTACACTCTGACCCCTAAGAAGCCGAATTCCTCACTGAAAAAAGTGACCAGAGTTCGACTAACTACTGGTATAGAGGTAACTGCCTACATACCAGGGGAGGGACATAATCTCCAAGAGCACTCCATTGTCTTGGTCAGAGGAGGAAGAGTTAAAGACCTTCCTGGTGTTAGGTATCATATCATTCGGGGAGTGTTGGATACAGCCGGAGTTGAGGACAGAAAGAAATCTCGCTCTAAGTACGGCGCTAAAAGACCTAAATCTTAATATAAGGATTTAGCCACGAAGACACCAAGACACGAAGATTAGACAATAGGTGACTTGGTTTCCTTTGTGTCTTTGTGCCTTAGTGGCAGAGTAGAGGAGGAATGGATGCCGCGAAGAAGAAGGCCAGAGAAACGGCAATTGTTACCCGATCCCAAATATGGCAGTGTTTTGGTGACGAAATTCGTCAACAACCTGATGCGGCAAGGAAAGAAAAGTGTAGCTGAGTCTATATTTTACAGAGCAATAGACTTAATTGAAGAAAAGACTGGACAAAACGGCTTAGAGGTTTT
Organism: Candidatus Latescibacterota bacterium; assembly: GCA_030608245.1. Classification (GTDB taxonomy): domain Bacteria; phylum Latescibacterota; class MVCY01; order MVCY01; family MVCY01; genus MVCY01. Next base: position 3,050 of record JAUWEO010000102.1, on the reverse strand, counting down.
CCAGAAGGCGGCAGATAATGTCAAGCCGGTTGTAGAGGTTAAGCCCCGTCGAGTAGGGGGGGCGACCTATCAGATACCGGTGGAGGTGAGATCGGAGCGCAAACTTGCCCTTTCTATAAAGTGGATAATCTCTTTCACCAGGTCCCGTTCGGAGAAGACTATGGCAGAACGCTTGGCAGCGGAGTTGCTTGCCGCTTCCAAGGGGGAGGGTGCATCTATCAAGAAACGGGACGACACCCACAGAATGGCAGAGGCCAATAAGGCATTTGCCCACTATCGTTGGTAGCAACTTGGTTAGGGTTAGAAAGGTAGAGACGACCCGGCGGGCCGTCTCTACGATATGTCCTTCTTGCTACTTAAGATGCCATTTTTCGACAGAATCTCATCAGTCGCCAATCACCACGAAATAGACTATGCCCAGACAATATTCACTTGAAGATACCCGCAATATCGGAATCATTGCCCATATTGATGCGGGCAAAACTACAACCACCGAGAGGATCCTTTATTACACCGGTAAGCTCCACAGAATGGGAGAAGTGGATGAGGGTTCAGCAACGATGGATTGGATGGAGCAGGAGAAAGAGCGAGGTATCACCATCACCTCGGCAGCAACGACCTGTTTCTGGGGAGATCACCGGATAAACATCATCGACACACCTGGGCATGTGGATTTCACCGCCGAGGTAGAGAGATCCCTGCGAGTATTGGATGGGGCCATCGGCATCTTCTGCGCCGTTGGCGGAGTGGAACCACAGTCAGAAACGGTGTGGCGGCAAGCAGATCGATATAACATCCCCAGGTTTGCCTTCATAAACAAAATGGACAGAGTGGGAGCTAACTTCTACTATGCATTGGATATGTTGAAAGATAAATTAGGGGGAAATTTCGTGCCTGTACAGTTGCCTATTGGTTCTGGCGATATATTCACGGGTTTGATAGACCTTATTACTATGAAGGCTGTTACTTACCAAGAGGATACCTTTGGGGTAGTTTTCGCTGAGAATCCTGTCCCCAAAGATCTGAAACCTCAGGCAGATCAGTATAGAGAGCAGATGTTAGAGGCCCTGTCTGACTATGATGATCATCTTATGGAGCGTTTTCTTGAGGGCAAAGAGATCCCCCCGACACAGATCAGGAGTGCTCTGCGCAAGGCAGTGCTCAATGTGAGTGTATTCCCGGTGTTCTGTGGTTCTGCTGCCAAAAATAAAGGAATCCAACGCCTATTAGATGGTATAGTGGACTATCTGCCTTCGCCTTTAGATATCGGTGAGATAATCGGGAAACATCCCCTGACGGGAGAACAGGTGAAAAGAAAACCTTCTGACAAGGACCCCCTGGCCGTTCTTGCTTTTAAGGTTATGACCGATCCCCATGTGGGACGATTGACCTTCTTGCGGGTGTACTCAGGAGTGTTGAAAGCAGGGTCTCATGTTTACAATCCTTCCCTGGAGCGGAAGGAAAGAATCAGCAGAATTCTTCAGATGCATGCCAATAAGAGGGAAAATAGAGAAGAGCTCTATGCCGGGGATATTGCTGCTGCTGTGGGTTTGAAGCACACGAAGACAGGTGACACACTGTGCGAGAGAGGTTCTCCTCTTATCTTAGAGTCAATGGAGTTTGACAAGCCAGTGGTCTATATTGCCATTGAGCCCAAGACGAAAGCCGATCAGCAACAGCTGGAAGATGCGTTGCAGAAACTTGCTGAGGAAGATCCCACTTTCAATGTCTCGTTTAACAAGGAGACGGGGCAGACTCTGATTGGTGGCATGGGGGAACTGCACCTGGAGATCATCACTGATCGTATGTCTCGTGAATTCAACGTTCAAGCCAATGTGGGCAGTCCTCAGGTCGCCTATAAGGAATCGATCCGGAAGGCTGTTACCAGTGAAGGTAAATTCATTCGTCAATCGGGAGGGAGAGGACAGTACGGCCATGTATGGCTCGCATTGGAGCCCTCTGAACCAGGGGCAGGTTTCATCTTCGAGGACAAGATAGTTAGAGGAGCCATTCCTCGGGAATACATCCCCGCTGTGGCCGGAGGAGTGAAGGAAGCGCTGACTAGCGGGGTTTTGGCAGGATACCCAATAGAGGATGTCAAGGTCAGTCTGTACGATGGTTCTTACCATGAGGTAGATTCCTCTGAGGTGGCCTTTAAGATGGCGGGAATTATTGCATTCAGAGAAGGGGCAAGGAAGGCTGATCCTTACCTGTTAGAACCGGTGGTGGATGTGGAAATTATTGTCCCGGAGAACTATATGGGGGAGGTTATCGGTGATCTCAACTCAAGACGGGGACGCATTGCGGCGATATTTTCCCGTTCTGATGCCCAAGTGATCACTGCAGTGCTTCCCCTGGTCGAAATGTTCGGTTATGCCACCCGACTCAGATCTCTCACTCAAGGGCGGGCTGTTTATACTATGCAGTTTTCTAAATACGAAGAGGTCCCTCAGTCAATCTCTGACCAGATCATCACTAAATTTCAGGTCTCGCCCCGGGGGTAGTTTTGTATCTTACGGGGCAATTGACCTTTTCTTCAGGAGGTTGATAAGTGGCAACTCAAAAAATCAGAATCAGACTCAAAGCTTACGACCATGCAATGTTGGATCGTTCGGTCGATGACATAATCCGAACTGTGAAAAGAAGTGGAGCCAGGGTGTTGGGTCCTATCCCTCTGCCCACAAAAAGAACAGTCTACACCGTGCTTCGCTCTCCTAACATAGACAAGAAATCTCGTGAGCAGTTTGAGATGAGAGTCCATAAGAGGTTGATCGAGATCTACGACTCAACACCCCAAACTGTAGATGCATTGATGAAATTGGATCTGCCGACGGGAGTAGATGTGGAAATTAAGGTATAAGATGAACGGAATAATTGGCAGAAAAATAGGTGTGACACAGACATTTAAGGATAATGGGAATTTAGTGGCAGCCACCGTGATTCAGGCTGGTCCCTGTCCTGTAGTGGGAGTCAGGAAAAAAGAGAAGCACGGCTATGATGCTGTGCAGCTTGGTTTTGGTGAGACTAAGCCTAAAAATGTTACTCGTCCC
>JAUWEO010000144.1 GCA_030608245.1 Candidatus Latescibacterota bacterium | reverse complement strand
GAGGATAACCATTGCGATTTATGACCTGGAGGGGAAGCTAATCAGAGAACTGTATGATCAGATCGGTTCCACTGGTAATTACAAGGGGATTTTCTGGGATGGCCATCAGGGGTCCGGGGGGAGAGTCCCACCAGGGACCTATATCCTTCAGATTGAGATCGATGCTGAGGCTGGGAAGACCAGCGTCACCCAGACCGTTGCTGTGGCTTATTAGAAGAAAACAAAGGAGGCGACATGAAGCGGAAGTATTCGGTTTTCCTATGTCTGGTGATTGGTTTCAGCTATTTGACGACTCCTGCATCAGCTCAACTGCGCACCGGGGGCGAACCCCTCAAGCCAGTTGGGCCTGGCGTATTGATCGATGCTCTGGAACCTTCTCTGAGAAAGTGGTATCTGCCCCAGGAGCTGTACCGGTTATATGACTGGCAGCAGTGGGAGTACACAAACTATGCCAAGGAACGTTATGAGCGATATACCACCCTCGAGTTAGAGGGCTACAGATTCTACGATCTCTACGGCAATTTTATCACCAGGGGATGGAAGATCTATGAGTGGACCGTGGATCAGCCACAGGGTTTTGGGAGTAGCATCTTCAAAAATCCCAAATTCGAGAAATGGTTCAGCAATTTGCTTGTCTCCTCCGCATCGAAAGGGCAGTATTTCACCGCTCTGACCATTGGAGATCAAATAAGAACCACACTTACCCCTCTCACCTTTTGCAAACCGACTTTCAACGGTCTTCAATGGGATTTCCTCTCGGACAAATATGCCGCAACCGTGTTGGCATCCCGGGCCAATAGCCCGGGAACTGCCCGTTCCTTTGAAGCATCGCCTGCACAGGTTTATACGGATTATGTGAACTTTATAGGATTCAGAGGGGGGGTGCAGGTCGGGCGATTTCTGAACTTGGGGGCCACATATGTGAACTCCCATATCGGGACGAGCTTGAACGATTGGGCAGAAAACTCGCTTAAGGGGCGTTTGAGCACAGGACAGAACGCCGGAAAGGTGAGAACGGTTACCGTCAGGATCTCCGACGATTCACCTGAGGATGGAGAAGGTGGCGGTGTGTTGTTCTCTGAGCAGATCTTTATCGACGGGAGGCAAGCTGACATCACCCCAGTTGTCAAAGGCGGCAGCTTGCGCAAGGGGGGCCAACGTGAGGCCTCAGGCAACAAGGATATTTTCCTTGTATATGACATCTCTGACTATACCTATGTGGATAAGAAGGGCCAACCAAAAGACGTGAGTGGGTTCAGGAAGGTAGGCTTTGTCCTTGTCCTGGCCAATGACTATAGGGTTGAGGTTACTTCCAATTTACAGACGAATCAGGCGGGAGATGAGATTTTCCTTCCCGTGACCAGGGCACCGGGAAATGTGACAGACGGGACAAACCAGAGACTTGTGAAATTCAATTATGGATTACCTACTGGGAATGAGATCTATGGGGTCACGCTTGAGTTAGACGATGTTATGGGTTTCTCAGTTTATGCCGAATATGATGTCAACAGGAGGCATAGGCGGTTTCCTAACGTAGCCCTTGAGGTCGAAGAACACTCCCTGGCTACTGATAAGTCTGAAGCTTGGTATATAACCGGTTCTAAGCTGGCCTATCCATGGTTTGCATATGGTGAGGTATTCAATATAGATGATAATTACACCACGTCGATGTTTATCCCGGATGAGAGCGGAAATATCTTCTACGATAGCGAAAGGAGATATCTGTTCGAGTTCGTTGATGACAACGACGACCAGGATAGATTCCCCGATTGGGAGCGTAATCCAGTAAATCAAAGGGCCAGCAATGACAAATCCCGGCAAGACGGGATATTCCCGGGCCTGGATACAAACAACGATCGGGTGCCGGACTTCAACCAAAATCAAAATATGTATCCCGATTACGAAGAACCCTTCTTGAGATATGACGTTGATCCACCGGCGTATCTGTTTGGGATGGATCAGAACAACAATACAGTGATCGACAGGTTCGAAAATGACAATGAGCCTGACTACCCATACAAAAGGGGGCATCGCGGATATAACTTCTATGTTGGTGCTGAAGTTGTGCGTGGACTCAAGTTCACGGTCGGGCATCTCCATGAGTGGCTGCCGGCCAGCGACAAAAAGAGCCGTTCCAACTATGCCCTGCTGACCTTCGAGAGGGATTTCGCCAGCATAGGGAAAGTGCGTCTATTCGACAACTTGAAAGTCGTCCACGACAACATCCCGGACGATCTATACCAATGGGGACAGTTGCCTAGTACGATTGGTGCTATGCAGGCGTTCGATGATCCTCTGGTGACACGGAATACGACAATAAATACAGCGTATGCGGACGTTCATTATGTCGGTATCCCTTATGCAAACTGGATCAACAAGCTGAAGTTTGAGACCCATCATCAGCGTAAGTCACAGTTAGGGTTGAGGGATAAGTCACAGTTTCTCGGTGTCATTAGTAAATTTGATTATAGTCTAAGGTTCGGGGATTTAGCTCTCCAGCCAAAGACAAAGGGCACGTTTACCCGTACAATTCCATTCAAACAGGAAGAACTTAAGAGGAGGGATCTTTCGGGGATTTTCTCTTTGATTGTCAGCTATCCCTTGCTCGAAAGTGTCCGGATCGATTCGGGCGTCGAGTATGAGGAGTTTTCTAACCTGATGGAGAAGCCAATCAGTTCTACAGGAGAGTATGTGGAGGATTTTCACGGGCTGAGTTTAGCCGTACAGGTCTCCAATGTGTCGAGTTTCCTTGGATATGAGCTCACAACGAAGATGGCCTTTCGGCAGCAGACCTGGTACTTCAAGGACAAGACGAAAACCAGCGCTATCGCCTTTGTAAGTGTCTTTGCAGGTATGGAATAGACCCTGTATTCAATAGCTGAAATCAATAAACGTATGGAGGCGAATCCAAGCGACCTCATTTCATTGTAGATAAGCTGACTTTTTGATAATGTTAGACCCATTCTTTCGCTTTTGTAGAATACGGAATTTATGATAATTTCCCCTCATGACTAATGCCCTGACAGCTTGTGTGGGGGATTATTTTTGTCAACCTCAACAGGAGGAGATAAGCGATGTTCAAGAAGAGCTTGGTGACCTTCTTAGGTCTCGTGATAGTTTGCTTGGCCGTTGGATACCCGACTTGACATAGTTTAGCTGCGGAGGAAGTTGGAAAGCCGCGATCCAGCTTGATCACTGAATGGCTGATAGCCGGCCCCTTCGCGAACGAATGGGAAGAGGACTACATAGATTTCCTTGGGGGAGAGAAGGAGATAGAACCAGTGGAGGGGATGTCTCATCTCAGCGAAATGGCTGAGGGAGCTCAGGTAACTTGGAAGAGATATGAGACTGAGAAGAATGGGATTGTTGATTTTCAAAAGACCTGTGACTCCGCTCATAGGGTTTGTGCTTATGCCTTCACCAAGCTAAACAGCAACAAGGATAAGAGGGCTATCTTGACGCTCCACACCAGAGGTAGCAGTCAGATATGGTTGAATCACAAATTGGTGCATTTGGAGAGGCGCCCCAACCGGTACCCTCATCTGGGAGATCGGCTTATCTACGTGAAGCTGAAGAAGGGGGAAAATTCCCTGTTGGTGAAGTTACCCGGCTCGGAACGCTGGAAGTTTTCTCTAAAGGTGGAGGAGGTTAAAGACCGGCTGTATGTGGATATGGGCAACAAATTGATTCCGGATCTGCGCGTAGGGGAGGGAACAGAAGCTTGGGGATATATTTCTGTGGTGAACTGCACCTCGTCGGAGCTTCGGAATGTCAAGCTTGAGGTAAAAGAAAACGAGCTTTTCGGGGCCGATCGTCGGGAGATCCTTAAGCTTGAACCCGGTCAAGTTCACAAGATCAACTTCAATGTCCGAACGAAGCGCCAGGTGCGCTCAGATGACGAGCCTGAGGTTAACCTCGTTATACGAGTCGGAAGGGAGGAGCATCCAGTCTCGCTCAAGCCGAGAGTTCGCAGTAGGGAGGAGTATTTCTCAACAACCTATCTTTCCCAGGTGGACAACTCGGTGCAGCCCTATTCCATGCTCATCCCTGAGGAATACGATGGTTCAATTCCTTTCCCCCTGGTGGTCGGACTGCATGGTGCCAACGTTGATGACAGGTTCCAGATCCGGGGATACACGATGCGGACATGGTGCATCATGGTGGCTCCGTATGGACGGGGGTCGAACCGCTATCGGGAGGTCGGTAGGATAGACGTCTTCGATGTGATAGATGTGGTCAAGCAGCGCTATAATATCGATGAAGACCGGATCTACCTTACCGGCCACTCCATGGGAGGCTATGGATCGTGGCAATTGGGTCTATTTTACCCTGATCGTTTCGTTGGCATCGTTCCCATCGAAGGCCCCACCTATTACGACCGTTTCTTGTATGGCCGCAGGGGAATGCTCTGGGCAAGTGAGGAACTTCGCCTTGTGCAGAGAGATCTCATGAGAGAGATCAGACCTATACTGTTTGTGCAGAATGCCCTGAACCTCCCTACCTTAGTCTGTCATACCACGAAGGATGAGGATGTAAACGTATTCCACGCCCGTAGAATGGTGGTGGCTCTGAGAGAATTGGGCTACGACGTAGATTATATCGAGATACCCGGGGATCTGCCGGGATACAAGAACCACTGGTGGGGGACTTTTGGACCGAGGCTTGGCACAGATTCTGTTAATATGCCCCCCATCTTTACGTTCTTCCGGAGGCATAAGAGAGCGACTAATCCCAAGGAGGTGTGCTACAGCACGGTCAGTCTGAGATTCAATAAAGCCTATTGGGTAGAGATCGACGAGATGGAAAAACTGTACCGGATAGCTAAGATTCATGCTCAGGCTACCGGGGGCAACCAGGTGAACGTCCAATGCGAGAATATCTCCCAGTTCACATTGAGCTTGAATGATGCCTTGGTGGATTTGAGCGCTTCCGTGACTGTCGACGTTGATGGTGTGGAGGCCTTCTCCGGAGTAGTTCCGCCGTCCGGGCAGATAACCCTACAATCAGATGAGGCGACAAGAAAATTCTCCCCGTTGGAAAAACCTTACCAAGGTCTCAGAAAGCGACC
>JAUWEO010000146.1 GCA_030608245.1 Candidatus Latescibacterota bacterium | reverse complement strand
GTGCCCTTTTCTTTTCCCCCTGGCAATGAACGACTGCTACCATTGGGAGCTGATCTTCCGCCTTCAGTCCCAGAAGATTGCAGATTTCTAGAACCATCTCAGAGTTTCCTGCCACACAGGCTCCAGGAGTGGTTTTGCCTTCCACCACTGCCAAGGCGAATTCACGACAGCCAGGACAACCGCAGCCGCCACAGTTTACCCCGGGGAGCATCTCCAGGACCTCCTCCACTCGAGGGTCTTCTTCTACGGCAAACCTCTGAGAAGCCCAGGCCAAAACTGCCCCAAAGCCCCCTCCCAGAATCGCTAACCACAAAACGGCAGGCAACAATGTACTCTCCATATCTCCCCTCAGGTCACAACTTAACCAGTCCAGAAAATCCCAGAAACGCCATAGAGAGAATTCCGGCAACAATCAGCGCTATAGGAACACCCCGCAAGGACTGAGGGATGTCGGAGAACTCCAGCCGTTCCCTTATCCCAGCCATTATCACTAAGGCTATAGTGAACCCCACCCCAGCCCCTATTGCAAAGATAAGGCATTGAAGTAAGTTATAGCCCTTGATCACATTCAGCAATGCCAGACCTAAGATTGCACAGTTAGTGGTGATCAAAGGCAGGTATATCCCCAGAGCTTGATAAAGAGCAGGGGTCATTTTCCGAAGAATTGTCTCCACAAACTGTACCAAAGAAGCGATGACCAGAATAAAGGCCACATACTCTAAAATCTGCAAGTTATGAGGCACTAAGATAAAAGAATAGACTAAGTGAGTTCCTACTGAAGCAAGGGTCATGACGAAGATTACGGCCAGGCCCATTCCCAGTGCGGTTTCAATGCGTTTGGAGACTCCTAAGAATGGGCATATCCCCAGAAACCTCACCAACACGAAGTTGTTGACTAAGACAGCCGCAACGAAAATCACGAAAAGTTGATGCATTTTCTTAGGCTCCTTGCATTAAAGAGCGACTCTCTTCACCCACAGCACATGTTTTTCAGAGAGGATCTCTTCTAATATCTCATCGGGGATGGGAGAGTCGACATTCAACATTGTCATTGCCTTTTGGCCATTCTCTTCTCTGGCCCAAGACATTCGGGCGATGTTAATGCCCTCATTCCCCAAGATGGTGCCTATACTTCCAATGACCCCCGGCACATCCTCGCTGGTGCAGATGAGCATATCGCCCTGGGGCCAGGCGTCAAAACGATATCCATCCATTGTTACGATTCTGAGGTCATTTTTGCCGAAAACAGTTCCGGAGAGAAGATGCTCTCCCTTGTTGGTCAGATACTTCACAGTAATAAGATTAGAGAAGTCCTTGTGTTCGCTTGATCTGGTTTCCTCTATTCCCACCCCTCTCTCTTTGGCGATTACCGGGACATTCACTAAGTTGACCGTTCCCTCTCCGATCTTCTGGAATATTCCCTTCAGGAGAGAGGAGGTAAGGGGAGAGGCGGGGTAGGCTAAGACATCGCCGCAGTATTCGACAGATATCTTCTGAAGGTGCCCGTCAGTGAGTTGAGCGAGAAGGGAGCCGATCTTTTCGGTCAGGAGCAGATAGGGTTGAAGGGCCTGATAAATACTGGGTTCAACATAGGGAAGATTTAAGGCATTGCGGATGTTATCTCTCACCAAGGCATCAGCCACCTGCTCGGCAATCTGGAGGGCAACATTGGCCTGGGCCTCACGGGTGGAGGCACCTAAGTGGGGAGTGCAAACTACCTTCTCGTGCTGTATCAGAGGGTTGTCTGCAGGAGATTCTTCCTCGAAGACATCCAGTGCAACCCCGGCAACCTTTCCGCTCTCCAGCGCTCTGAGCAAAGCTGCTTCATCTACCACTCCCCCCCGGGCACAGTTGACTATCCTCACGCCCTGTTTACACCTCTTTAGCTCGGCATCGGATATCAGGTGCTTGGTCTCTTTGGTTAAGGGAGTGTGGACGGTGATGTAGTCAGATCGAGAATATATTTCGTCTAAATTTACTAACTTGACTCCGATTTTTGCTGTTATCTCCTCAGAGATGAAGGGATCGTAGCCCAACAGTTTCATCCCTAAGCCGTTGGCACGCAGGGCGACCTCTCTTCCCACCTTTCCTAATCCTATAATTCCCAGCACTTTTTCGTAGATCTCTACCCCAGTGTATTTCTTTCGCTCCCACTTGCCCTGCTGCAGGGATTGCATTGCCTGGGGGATATTTCTGGAGAGAGCAAGGAGCAGGGATAGGGTGTGCTCTGCTGCTGAGATGGTGTTCCCCCCTGGGGTGTTCATCACAACTATTCCCTGTTTGGTGGCGGCGGCGACATCGATGTTGTCCACGCCACTGCCAGCCCTGCCGATTACCTTCATATTTTGGGCTCTTTGGATAACATCAGCCGTGACCTTGGTGCCGCTTCTGACAATCAATGCAGAATACTGGCCAATGGCCTGTTTTAACTCTTCAGGCGACAAATGAGTCCGAGCATCTACCTCAAGGTTTTCTCTCTCTAAGATTTCTATGCATTGCCGGTCGACTGGGTCGCTTATCAGAACCTTCAAATTCTCCCCCTTATTCTCCTAACACTTGTTGTGCCGCGGTTACCCCGGAGCCGAGTTCGAGCTGCCACTCCAGGTCTTTAAGCCCCCTCTCTAGGGCCGCAATTGCTGTTAAGATGTCAAAGTCATCTATGTATCCCATATGAGAGATTCTCACTACCTTGCCGGCAAGCGCTGCCTGTCCACCTGCCATCGTGATCCCGTACTTGGTGCGAATGGTCTTCAACAGAAGCTTTCCGTCTATTCCCTCCGGTACCCTCACAATGGTGAGGATATTCGAGGGATTCTTGGCAAATACCTCCAGCCCCAAGGCCCGAACTGCCGCTCTGGTTGCCTGGGCGTGCCGCTGGTGTCGGGCCCAGATATTTTCCAATCCTTCTTCTTGGATCATCTCCAGCGACTTTTTCAACCCCACTAAGAGCGATACTGCCGGGGTATAAGGATTCTGGTTCTTAGTTAGGAATTTCTTTGCCGCCGAGAAGCTCCAGTAATATTTGGGCAAATTTGATGACTTGACCATTTCCCAGGCCTTCTGGCTCACCGAGGCAAAGGCCAGCCCTGGAGAGAGCATCAATCCTTTCTGGGAACCGGTGACTGCCACATCGATGTGCCACTGGTCGGGCAAAAACCGGTGGGTGCCAATGCTGGTAATGCCGTCGACTACCAGAAGAACCGAGTGTTCCCTCACTATCTGGCCGATGGCTTCAATATCATTTATGACCCCCGTGGAGGTCTCACTGTGAGTAGTGAAAACCGTTCTAATCTCTGGAACAGCTTCAAGTTTTGCGGCTATCTGCTGCGGGTCCACTGCATGTCCCCACTCCACGTCGAGGGGCTCAACCTGAACCCCGTAGGCGGTGCAGATCTCGGCCCATCTTTCCCCAAACTTCCCTCCTCGCACCACCAGCACCTTATCTCCTGGAGATAAGAGGTTTACCACTGCTGCCTCCATTGCTCCGGTTCCAGAGGAGGTGAATGTGAGCACCTCGTTTTCAGTTTGAAACAGATACTTCAGACCTTGGTTGATTTGGGCAAAAAGTTCGCCATATTCGGCAGAGCGGTGGTGAATGATAGGCTCGGCCATCTTTAACAACACACTCTCCGGGACAGTGGTAGGTCCAGGTGTGGACAAACGCTTTTTCACTGTTTTCTCCTTCTTGCTTAAGCTGATAAGTACCTCTTATTGTACTTTTCTATGCTGTTTTCTTGGCTCTATATCTCTTGATCACATATCTTGGTTCCGCTTTTTTCTCAATTACTTTCTTGGTTATTATGCACTCCCGAACATCAGTTTTAGAGGGAAGCTGATACATAATGTCCAGCATAGCGTTTTCTATGACTGATCTTAGCCCTCTGGCGCCAGTGCCTCTTTTCTGAGTTATCCGTACCACCTCCCGCAAGGCTGGCTCTTCAAAAACAAGCCTTACCCCGTCCATTTGGAAGAACTTCTGGTACTGCTTGGTCAGGGCATCTTTGGGGTCCAACAGTATTCTCATCAGGGCATCTTTGTCCAACTCCTCGAAGGCACAGACCAGAGGTAGGCGTCCAACCAGTTCAGGGATAAGGCCGAACTTGAGAAGGTCTTCCGGTTCCACCTGAGACAGAATCTGACCGATGGTGTGCTCGTTCTTGATTGCCACCTCGGCGCCGAAGCCCATGGTTTTCTTTCCTATGCGCTGCATTACGATCTTCTCCAACCCCTGGAAGACACCTCCGGCAATGAAGAGAATATTTTTAGTATTAATAGCGACTAACGGTTGTTCTGGGTGTTTGCGGCCGCCTCGAGGAGGGACATTGGCCACTGTGCCCTCCAATATTTTTAACAAGGACTGCTGTACCCCTTCCCCAGACACATCCCTGGTAATAGAGGGACTGGCTCCCTCCTTGCGGGCAATCTTATCGAGTTCATCTATGTAGATAATGCCGTTCTCTGCCCTGGCGACATCATAGTCTGCTGCCTGAAGCAGATGCACTAATATATTTTCCACATCTTCACCTACATAGCCAGCTTCGGTGAGAGTGGTAGCGTCGGCAATGGAAAATGGGACCTGAAGGAATTTCGCCAGAGTCTGGGCCATCAAGGTCTTACCCGTTCCTGTGGGCCCGATCAACAGGATGTTGCTCTTTTCTAACTCTACATCATCGGCTGCCGGCTCTGACTGAATCCGCTTGTAATGGTTGTAAACAGCCACAGAGACAGTTTTTTTGGCTTTTTCTTGCCCGATGATGTATCCAGCTAACTTCTCCTTTATCTGCTGAGGAGCAGGCAGCTCGTCCAGCTTAAGCAAGGTGGACTTCTGCTGAATTTCTCCGCCCAAGATGCCATTACAAACTTGCACGCATTCATTGCAGATACAGGCATTAGAACCAGTTATCAACCTCCCTACCTGATCGGCAGTACGTCCACAAAATGAGCACACCAGATTCGTTTTGGCAGTTCGTTTGTTCATTTTTTCTTTTTCGGAGTTCTGCTGACGATGATCTCATCTATGAGACCGT